>JANXCE010000001.1 GCA_025059715.1 Caldimicrobium sp. | reverse complement strand
AAGCCATATGCTCTTGCTGTCTGATTTGCTATAGCGTTAACCCTGAAGATTCTACCTGCAATATTGAAATTAGTCACATTACCAACTGCATTCACTCCATAGGCTGTTGCATTACCACTTGTTGAAAGCCCTGTTACGGTGAAATTACCTCTATTGGTGAAATTACCTAAATCATGCTGTGCATAAGCCCCATAAGCCCATGCATCCCCACCTGTCGCCTCTGCTCTGACAGTGAAATTGCCCGCATTGGTAAAATTATCTAAATCACCCCACCTTGCAACAACCCCAGCCGCCTCTGCATACCCACCTGTTGCGTTTGCTATAACGGTGAAATTACCTCTATTGGTGAAATTACCTAAATTCGACCCATAAACCCCACGTGCATCTGCTGAACTATTTGTTGCGTTTGCTATTACATCGAAAGTGCCCGCATTTGTGAAATTGCCTACATTCGACCCATGAAATCCATAAGACTTTGCCTGTGCATTAATCGCATTTGCAGTAACAGTGAAATTGCCCCTATTACTAAGATTGCCTATCCTTGACGCACTAACCCCATAAGCCACCGACTCTCCACTACTTGTAGCGTTCACGACTGATCTAACATTGAATGCGCCCTCATTAGTAAAATTGCCCGCATCTATGGCATATATTCCATAGGAATAGGCCCGATAAGTGCTATTAGCAAAAACCGCGATACTTCCATTATTAGTAAAACTGCCGGTCACATTGCCTGCCTGTAAGCCATATGCTCTTGCTGTCTGATTTGCTATAGCGTTAACCCTGAAGATTCTACCTGCAATATTGAAATTAGTCACGTTACCAACTGCATTCACTCCATAGGCTGTTGCATTACCACTTGTTGAAAGCCCTCTTACAGTGAAAGTTTTCAAATTAGTGAAATTGCCCACACCTGTAGCATTTACTCCATAGACAATGGCCTGCTGGGTGCCGTTTGCCAATACCTCAAAAGTTCCGTTATTCATAAAGGTGGTCAAATTGCCTGCCTGTAAGCCATATACCCTGGCGGTCTGATTAGCTGCGGCGTTAACACTGAAGACTCCAGCTGCCAGATTCTCAAATTTCGTCACATTACCAGTTGCATACACTCCATAGGCTGTTGCATTACCACTTGTTGAAAGCCCTGTTACAGCAAAAGTCCTTGTGTTGATAAAGTCGCCTATTGACCCTACATAAACACCATATACTCTTGCATTACCACTGGTTGCATTTGATAAAATGCTAAAGGTGTTTGTATTGTTAAAGTTACTTATTGCTCCCTCTGCCCTTAATCCATAAGCCTCTGCTGACCCACCTGTCGCTGTAACAGTGAAATTGCCCGCATTGGTGAAATTGCCTATGTTGCTTGCACTAACCCCAGTGGCGGATGCGGACCCACTTGTCGCCTCTGCTCTAACTGTGAAATTGCTCAAATTGGTGAAATTGCCTACACTTGTGGCATTTACTCCATAGGCAAAGGCCTGCTGGGTGCCGTTTGCCAATACCTCAAAAGTTCCGTTATTCATAAAGGTGGTCGCATTGCCTGCTTGTAAACCATATGCCCTTGCGGTCTGATTAGCTGTAGCGTTAACACTGAATACTCCACCTGCCAGATTCTCAAATTTCGTCACGTTACCAATTGCATACATTCCATAGGCTGTGGCATTTGCACTTATTGAAAGCCCTGTGACAGCAAAAGTCCTTGTGTTGATAAAGTCGCCTATTGACCCTACATAAACACCATATACTCTTGCATTACCACTGGATGCATTTGATAAAATGCTAAAGGTGTTTGCATTGTTAAAGTTACTTATTGCTCCCTCTGCCCTTAATCCATAAGCTTCTGCTGACCCACCTGTTGCTGTAACAGTGAAATTGCCCTCATTGGTAAAATTGCCTATGTTGCTTGAGACTGTGAAATTATCGGCTAATTCTCGATCTGACCAATTGTGAACGCCTACGAAGACTCCATAAGCCGAAGCTCTCTCTCCAGTTGTTTCAGCTATAACCTCAAGGGTTCCATTATTTCTAAAGTTTCTAAGATATCCAGTAAAATTACCCGTTAGATCTCCACCATAATAATCAAGTCCCACATAAACGCCTGCAGATAGAGCATCTCTACCAGTGCTATTAGATATAACCCTAAACAATTGAGTATTTTCAAAGCTTCCCAAAGAGGCACTCAGCGTGCCATTGAGTAGTGAACCTTGCTCTCCATGGTAGTCCACATACACACCAACTCCGCGGGCAGTGGTATTCCCTCCTCCCAAAGCACTAACCTCAATTCTTCCCTCATTCTTAATCTCTTGAACCTGAGCTGTAAGATTTCCAGTGAAATTACCTCCATTTTCAAGTTTCAACTGGGTTGCAACCTTTATAGCCTCACTCCAAGAGGACCCAGTGCCATTAGCATTTGACTGCACCGTCATATTACCTGTATTATAAATTCCCGTTACATTAGATAAGAGATTTCTAGTTTCATTGGTTGCACTAACCCTATAATCAACTATATTTCCAATTCCTCCTGCAATTACTTCATGAGAAGAATTAGTGATATAAGAAGTAGAATAAACACTTATTACTCCCGTATTGTTATACACTCCAACCTCAAGGGAGCTTCCTCCTAACCCTAATCCAAAAATTCCACCTGCTATCGCCGAACCCTCAACAGCGGTAGCATTAGCATAGATGCTACCCTCATTTATTACACGGGTATCAGAGGTTGCATTCCCAAAAACAACTCCTCCTGCTATGAAATTTGAAGCGGCTCCACCAGAATTATTTCCAAAGGCGGTGGCATTTATAGAACCATGCTGAGTAATCGTCAAATTGCCAAGAGGACGAACGGGTCCTCCCTCAAAAGTTCCGCGAAAATACACTCCTAAGGCTGTTCCATTAATTGTTGCATTATTAAAGTGAGCCCCAACAGGTGCGCTTATGATTAAATTAAGAAACTCTTGTGTATCATTTTCCACATATATTCCGACTACAAACCTTGTAGTATCATTAAAAGCATTGACTGGAGACTCTATTGTCACATTTGTCCCATTATTCCGATCAATACGTTCCCCATAACTTATCTCATTAGCTCTAAGGCCCGTTGCCATAAACATAAAGTATGAAAGCAGCACTACTACCACCAATAAAACTAAAAAACTACCTCTCTGTAAAAGCTCTCTAACCATAACTTCCTCCACTAAATCTTTTAAAATTTTTCAATCTCTTCACTACTTTATCTTCCACCTCTTCTGATTTCCCGCCACCTTCTTACCTGCTCTGGCGTTAAGTGCTTCTCAAGCTCCTTTCCCGCCTTCAACTCTTCAATTACTACCTCCGCTCTTAGCCTAAAGATCTCTCTAATGCGCCTCTCCACCTCTTTGAAGTCTCCCTCCTCTTGAAGTAACTTCCCCACCTCTTGATCAAGCTTTACCGCCCTCTCATTTAAGGCATTAGCCTTCTTCTCAAAATCCTCCACTATCTTCTTTATCTTCCTAAATTGATCCTCGGTCAGTCGTAATTCCTCTCTAAAATCTAAAATCGTTCTTCTTGCTGGCTGAGCTCCCTGAGGCTGAGCTCCCTGAGGCTGAACTCCCTGAGGCTGAGTTCCTTGAGGCTGAACCTGAGGTTGGACCTGTGCCTGCTGAGCTAAAACCTGCCCCTGAACCATCACCTGAAAGATTAATAAAACTAAAATAACACTTAAAAAGGTGCACCTCCTAAACAACACTTCCCCTCCTTTTTAATTGTTTTATTCTCATAATGTCACTCAAATTTGTCAACCTTCAAAAATCTTTTTTAACTCTTTTTTTTTTTTTTTTTTTTCTTTTAGCTTTTTTCCCATTTTCTTTTGTTTTCTCAATTTTTTGTTTCACTCAAATTTTTCTTTAATACCAAACCTCAACTTGACGCAAAATCTCAAATTAATTAAAAATACTAAAGCGAGAAAAAGGCTTGAAAAAACTATATCAACAGAGCAAATTTAAAGGGTAAAGGTCCATGAAAAATCACAAAGTGCTCCTTTATCGCAGAGGAGGATTGGGAGATACCTTATTAACCTTTCCTCTGCTTGAGGCACTAAAGAGAGAGGATTACTACATCGTCTATCTTGGCCAAGAGGAATATGTTAGATTGGCCAAACTCTGCGGATGGGCAGATGAAGCTTTAAGTAGTGAGTATCTCTCCTACTTCATGAATGAGCCCTTTGATAGAAAGATCATAATCTCAATGGAGGGAAATCTTGAGCCCTTTCCAAGGGAGCGAATCTGGCTTCCCCAGTATTACTTGGAAAAACTGGGGCTTCCCAAGAAATTTTCCCCCATCCTTCCCATAGCCCAAAGAGAGCTTCCCCGAAAGAAAATAGCCTTAATCCATCCGGGGTCAGGCTCTCCAAAGAAAAATCCTCCTATGGAACTCTTTGAGAGAATAGAGGCTTTTCTCAAGACCTGGGAGTATGAGGTATTCTACTTGGCAGGGGAAGCGGAACAGTGGCTCCTCTCTCAAAAGAAAAATGTCCTCTTTTCCAAAGATCTCTTGGAAGTCACTAAGATATTCCGATTGGTTGACATATATGTGGGTAATGACAGCGGAATTTCCCATTTAGCAAGTTATCTTGGGGTCTCCTCCTACCTTTTCTATGGACCAACTGATGAGGTAGTCTTTAAACCCATAGGGACAAATTATCGGATTCTCACTTTGCCTCTACCCTGTAGACCCTGCTTTCCTGAGACTTGTGAGAGTAGAAGTTGTCTTGATGGAGAGCTTCTATGGGAAGTCTTCTTAAAAAACTTTACTCAAGCTCTGTGAAAACTCAAGCTCTATAAAAAGCTTGGCCCTTTCTTTGGAGACCTCTAACTTACAGGGTGCCCCGATGAGTAAGGGATAATTCATAGGCTGATGTCCAAAGGGGAAGTCAAAGGCAATGGGGATATCCTTGGGGATAAGGGAAGCAAGGGTTGTGAGAATCTCCTCTGCTGAGACCTCACCTAAACTTCCAAATACTATTCCCCTTAGGGAGGTAGCAGGCAAGCTCCAAAGAACTTGAAGGAGTGCTCTTTCCAGCTTGTAGGGCCTTTCGCCTACATCCTCCAGAAATAGCACCAGGGAGTCTCTCTTGGGGAAATAGGGAGTGCCACAGAGGGAGGCCAAAAGAGAAAGGTTGCCCCCAACGAGAAAGCCTTGAGCAGAGCCCTGTTGATAGGGCCTCCCCGTTAGAGTAATTCTCTTTGTCTCTCTGGTAAGAATTTTTAGAAGCTCCCGCAGGCACCCCTTTTCAAGATCTGGTAAGTTAACTATCATGGGAGCATGAATTCCAATTTTCTGAAATTTAGTCCAAAAAAACAGGTGGAGTGCAGTTATATCGGAAAATCCTATTAGTTGAGGTAGGCTTAAGTATTTTGAGGCTTTAGGTTCCATAAACTCTTCTAAAAAGGGCAGAAGTAGCATCGCCCCAGCACCCCCTCTTACCGCCCAGAGATGACTGAATTGACCGCAGGTGAGAATTTCATATAGTAAAAAGGCCTTTTGGGATGGAGGGCTCTCCTCAAAGTCTACAAAACTCTTAAAAGAAATTTGATTCTCTCTTAAAACCGCCAAGCCCTTTTCATATTGCTCTCTATCGGGGATGCTTGACGGTCGAATGATAGCTATGCGAGGCGGTCCTTCCATAAATAGAACAATCCCTCTAAAGTAAGAGTGGGATCTATCTTAGAAATAGTTCGACTAAAGGGAGCAATTATCGAAGCTAATCCCCCTGTGGCCACAACAAGGGGAGTTGTTTCCATCTCTTGGGACAGCCTTTCAACTAAGTAATCGGTAAGCCCAACAAATCCATAGATCAGCCCACTCTTTAGGGCGGAGATTGTATCTTTTCCCAACACGCTGGAAGGGGGCTTTCTTAGATCCACGCGAGGCAATTTAGCAGTTCCTCTAAAAAGGGCTTCCATGGAGAGAAAAATACCAGGGGCAATAGCGCCTCCAAGATAGGCTCCCTCTGAAGAGATACAATCAAAGGTGGTTGCAGTTCCAAAATCCACTATAATTAGAGAGGTCTTATACTTTTTCCACCCTCCTAAAGCATTAACCAGTCGGTCCGCTCCAACCTCAGGAGGATAGGTCAACATAATAGGCATTTTAACACTGTCAGGAGAGGCAACCACTACCTCTTTAGCTAACCACCTTGTTCCTAACTCGACCCAAAAATCTTCTAAGGGTGGAACTACACAGGCTAAGCTTAGACCCCCTATGTCCTTAAGGGTGAGGCCATACAAATCGAGAAATCCCTTTAACTTGACTAAGAGCTCTTCCGAGGAGACAACCTGCTTGGTTTTGAAGCTAAAGAGGGCCTTTAAAAAGCCCTTTTCCTCAAAGAGCCCACAGGTTGTGGCAGTATTTCCCACATCCACAGTGAGAATTAGCTCAGACATAGCTGATAGCAAACCCAGTTTTCCTTCTCAAGCCTCTTCTCGATTTTCACAGGCTTGTCCCTAAGCGCTTGTAGAATCTCCTCCTCCATACCTGTAGTAAATCCCGATAGGAGGTAATACTTGGAGGTAAAGAAGGAGGGGATATTGAATAGTTCTAACAAAAGTCCCTTATAGAGGTTGGCTAAGATTAGCTCCCCTCCAAAAAAGGGAAGCTTCCGCACATCCCCTTCTATTACCTCAGCTTCTAAACCGTTTAATTCTAAGTTCCTCTTAGTAACCTTTATACAAAGGGGGTTTACATCTACAGCAACCACCTTGGCTCCCAGTTTAGCCCAAAAAAGGCTAAGAAGACCCGAACCACAGCCCAGATCCCACACCTCCTCGGGTAAGCCCTTTTCCTGAAAAAAAATCCAACTCGTCTCTAACATAAGGGCAGTAGTTGGATGAAAGCCCTCTCCAAAAACTACGCTGGGATCAAAAATAAGATCAAAATCCCCCTTTTCCCATAGGGGCGCAATCTTAAAGGGACCAACTACAAAGGGATGGGGAACCCTCTTCTCATTCCATTTAGCATAGGGAATTACATCCTTCAGCTCCAAAGTGAGATTTAACCTTTTAACAAGCTCCTCTACCAATTCCTCCTTTTCTTGGTGAAAGAAGAGAACTCCAAGGCCATCTTCCTCCCAGTAGCCTATTAAATCAGGCTCTTCCAACTCTCTAAGAGAGGGATGCCCCTCTCTAAAGGCATATATATAAAGATTTTCATACCTCTCGTAGGGCGCTTTAAGCATATACCTAACTTACTTAACTAAAAAGAAATTGCAAGAGTTTCCTCCAGAGTCCTACCTCAAGGGAGAGAAAAATTCCAAGGGGTAGGAGATTTAGAAATAACCAGAGAAGCAGAAGTTTTCTAAAGCGAAGGGAATGTTTTCTGATTGCTTGAGGATAGGCAGTAGCATACTTGATATAACTTATTCTCTCCCATAGTCCATAGTGATGCCAGGACTTCCGAAAAAGTTGGCCGGTGACCTCTCCTATTTTTTGTAAGGCAGAAATAAGGGGCTCGGGATCCTTTAAGACATAAAGGGCAAAAAGATCCGCCTCTCGTTCAAGGGATCTGAGAAAAAAGGCAAAGATATAACGAAAAAACAAGAGGGATAGAAGAAGTAACCCTAAACCAATTGCAACCTCAAAGTATATGGCATTTGTGCCCTTTAAAAACTTGACAAGAGAGTCCCTATCTTCAAAAAAGAGGTGTAAAATTAGACTTATGAAATAGAAAAAATTTAATAAGAGCAAAGGGAAACTGAGTAATACTACAAGGAGAATTAGGCCGTGCTTCCTCTTCAAGTGCCCAGCCTCGTGGGCAACTACTCCTAAGACCTCTCTTTCATTTAGGATCTCAAGTAAGCTTGAGGAAAAAAAGAGGTATCGAAAGGGAGGCAAAAAACCCAAGACTCCTGCAGTGTAAAATTTAGGGCCAATAGAGGGTAACACCAAATAATCCCTAAATCTAAGGCGAAGTTTCTCTAAAAAGGCGGTTATAAGTTCATACAAAAAGCCTTTAGTCATCCTTCTTACTGGCCAGATTTTTATAATTATGTAGGGAGAAATTAACAAAATAATAAAGAGAAGCAAGAAAAATCTGCCCCTAAAGTCTATACTTAGGTATTCAAGGGTTTCATCAAGCACCAAGAGGAGAAAAAAAGGAAAAAGAAGTCCCGCTATAATTCTCAAATACCTCACAGTTAGAGGATACAAGGTTAGCTTGCTTAAAATATAATAGTGGGCAAACCATAAAAGGGCACCTGTAGCCCCAAAGTAATATCCTGAGAGAAATTTTTTAAATCCAAAAAAGGATAGGTCTAATATAAAGAGAAGGAAAACAAACATAAGAAGGAGCTTGTCTATCAAGCTTGGTAGATGTCCCAGACTGAAAAAAAACCTTCTTCTCAAATAAAGAAGTAGATAGAGAAAAAGGAGTTCTTTCCCTATGAATAATGAACCTATTACAAAGGGTGAGAGGGAAATCTCAAGGGATGGGGGAAGAAACTCCCAAATCAAAAAGGCCAGCCAAAAGGCTAATAGATCCTCATAAATCACAACAGCTCAGTGGGAGAGAAGATAATTGATTAAAGCCTCAAGCTCCTTATCGGATAGATGTTTAGTTACATTATTAATAATGCTCTTCATAGTTTTGGATTCCCGATGAATAATTCCGGGAGTTTTTCCCCGTAAGTAGTTTATCAGATTTATCCTTTTATTTCTATAACTCTTACTAATAGTTTTCAAGGAGGGAGCAAAGGTGTCAAAGCCCTTACTATGACACCCTGCACAGCCCTTACTTTTAAAAAGAGCCTCCCCCTCCTGGGCCACAGCGAAATTTGAATTTGGTAGAAAAAATGTTAGAAAAGTGAGGATTAAAAACATATAAGATGTCATTTCGTCCCCCTAAAGATTTATCACAACAATAACTATTACAATAATAAACGCCAATATTTAAAAGACAAGATTAATTTAAAAAACGCCCTCTAAGCGTATACCAATCCACTGGGGTATTCCCAAAACCCCTTTTTCCCCTTCATTATACTTAATTTCGTAATATTTTTCATCGAGTAAGTTCTTTGTCCAAAAAGCCAGATGTATATTTTTGCTTAATTTTTTATTCAAGGTAAGATTCGTGAGAAATACCCCTTCCTGCTTAAACCTTTTCTGATAATTTATACCAAAAGCTACCTGAAAACTATAGGGTAAATTCAACAAACTACCCAAAAAAAGATTTTGTTTGAGGTAATTGCCGTGATATCTTGCCCTTGTAAGGGAGCTCCCAGCGTGATTTAGAGCGGTAAAACTAAAGTAAAATACCTGATTTTTCCACCTATGTTTACCATCAAAAGTAAAACCTAAAGTTTTTATGTTGAGATTTTGCGCTACAGTATGAGTTCCATTGAAAACCCAGTCAATAAGATTTTGCCCCTTTCTGTAAAAGGCTGTTAAAGACCCCTCTAATTTCCGCCATCTAAAATTTAATCCCCCCTCTAAATTTAAAGCCCTCTCTCCCGTTAAATCAGGGTTGCCCCTAATACCTAAGGCTTGGTATCTTAATTCGGTAACACTGGGCAATCTATGAGAATAGTTAATGGCGCCTCTTAGGTTGACTTTTTCTGTCAAGGCATAGGCAAATCCAGTTCCCATGGAGAGAAAATCCTTCTCACCTACATGGTAATCATACCGCATTTGAAAAATAGAATATAATTTATTCTCTAATTTGAGTCTTGCACCACCATAAAGAGACAAGTTTCTTCTCACATATTCTCCAAGCCTTGAACTATCAAGAGTTTCATAGCTTCCCTCTAAACCCAGAGTTATTAAAACATTATTTCCTTCCCATCTCCAAGGTAAATTAAACCTAAAGAGACTACTTTGATGCTTATTTTGATATCTCAAGGGATTTCTTCTATCCAAAAGATAGTAGTCGTAATTTTTTCGAAAGAGAAAGGCAGGCTCAAGACTATGATTCCCCAAGGAGAAGACTCTTTTGGCTAAAAAAAGGTGAGTCCTTGTTTCTTCCCACTCTGAGTCAAAGCGTGGAGTATAAAAGTGCCTTGCGCCAAAATCCTTTTCTACATAACCATAAAATAGGGTTAAATCTCCCTCCTTAGTATATAAATTCAGAGTTCTTATGTCAAAATCTCTATTCCAGATAAAACCGTTAGATTGACGCTGTTCATAGGAAAAGTTAAAAACTATATCTCCTATGGGTAGCCCTACTTTTATTCCCTTTTCCCAATAATCATAACTTCCGAAACCAAACTTAAGATTTAATCCCTTCTTGGCTGGTGCTAAGAGGAAATTAAGTGCTCCGCCAAGTCCACCCGGTCCAAAAGCAGGACTTATCCCTCCAGAAATTATCTCTAAAGCAGAAAGATCATCAAAGGTAAAAGGGAGATTCATGAGATGATGCCCTGTTTGAAGATCAGATACCCTAACACCTTCAAAGAGAATTAAATTCTGTTCAAAGGTAGACCCTCTTATTGAGATATCCTCCTGAACTCCCAATCCCCCTCGCTCTCTTAAGTCAAGCCCTGAATAGGATTCATAACCAAAAGCTTTAAGCTCATCAACCTTTATGACTTTCACCTCTTGAACCGTCCTATCAATAGTCTCATATAGGGGAGCCGCAAAAATTTTTACTTCCTCCAGAGTAATCGTCTCAGTTGAATTTTCCCTCGTATAGGAAAGAGCAGGGTTTTCTGCACCCAACACTTGCCCCGTATAAACTATAAGGCCTAACCCAACAATCGCACTTAATGACACACTCATAACCACCCCCTCGTTATATTTGCACTATTATCGTTAATCTAAAAAATTTGATATGGTTAACACTAACATATCCTTTGAATCTTTCAACATTTTCACCTTTAAAATTGCCTTGTAGGATTTGCGGTAGAGAATTCTCAAAGGATAGACCTGGGTTAAAGCTAAGTAGGTTGATGTTTTCACTTTTAGATTTACATTAATATTATATGAAAACAGCTCCAGTTACTATTGGAAGGATTCTTGATCAAATTCAAAGCTATTTACCTGGAGCAAACGTGCGTCTTGTGGAGAAGGCTTATGTTTGGGCAGCAAAACTTCATGAGGGGCAGGTAAGGAAATCTGGAGAGCCCTATTTAGCTCATCCCATGGAGGTTGCTTACATACTTGCTCAAATGAAAATGGATATTCCCACTATTGCCGCAGGGTTCCTTCATGATGTAGTAGAGGACTGTCACATCTCTCTTGAGGAAATCAAAAGAGAGTTTGGAGAGGAGGTAAGTAGAATTGTTGAGGGGGTCACTAAGCTGAAAAATCTGCCCAGTCAAGCAGACAAGATCACAAAGCAAGCAGAAAATCTTCGTAAAATCCTTCTGGCAATGGCAAAAGATCTGAGAGTTATCATTGTGAAACTTGCGGATAGGCTTCATAACATGCGCACCCTTGAGGCCATGGCCGAGCACAAACGAAAACAGATTGCTCAAGAGACTTTAGAAATATATGCCCCTCTGGCAAGTAGATTAGGCATTGACTGGGTGAAAAATGAACTTGAGGATCTATCTTTTAAGTATTTATATCCCGATATCTACCAAAAACTAAAGGATGAGGTTGAAAAGAGAGTAGCAGAGGCTTCAGAATTTGTAGAAAAAGTGAAAAACATTCTTTTAGAGCTCCTACAGAAAAATAACATACAAGGTAGAATTTTAGGTAGAGTTAAACATCTATACAGCGTTTATAAAAAACTGCAGAAATATCACCTAACTATTAATGAATTAGATCAAATTTATGATCTTATCGGTTTTCGGATCATTGTTAACACTGTGGAGGAGTGTTATAAGACTCTGGGCTTAGTCCACGCCTTGTGGAAGCCGATTCCTGGTAGATTCAAGGACTATATCAGTCTTCCTAAACCCAACATGTATCAAAGTCTCCATACCACGGTAATTGGTCCTGAGGGTAAAAAAATTGAAATTCAAATCCGAACAGAATATATGGATAAAATTGCTAATGAGGGAATTGCAGCCCATTTCCTCTATAAAGAAGGGGCAGTAGTTGACTCTAATAAATACAAACAATTTGAATGGATCACAAAGCTGATAGAGCTTCAAAAGGAACTTCAACATCCCCGTGAATTCCTTGAATCTCTTAAGTTAGATCTCTTTCCCGAAGAGATATATGTATTCACGCCCAAGGGAGATGTAATGGTTTTACCGGTGGATGCCACCCCTGTTGATTTTGCCTATGCCATTCATACTGAGGTTGGTCATCGCTGTGTGAGAGCCTATGTAAATGAAAAACTTGTTCCCTTGGATTACAAACTCCAAACGGGAGATGTGGTTCGCATTGAAACATCCCCTCATCAAAAACCAAGTAGAGACTGGCTGAAGTTTGTCAAAACCAGTAGAGCCCGCTCCCGTATAAAACAGTGGTTCAAGCAAGAAGAAAGGGAAAAACAGATTGCCCTTGGTAAGGAATTGCTTAATAGAGAATTTAAAAAATATGGAGCCTCCCTTAGTGAATTCATAAAAGAACCCTATTTCACAGAATTATTAAAAAAACTAAACTTAAAAGGAGAAGAAGAGCTCTTTATTCTTATTGCAACGGGCAAACTTGCTCTAAAAACCTTTCTAAAAACTTACAACGAAATACATCCAAAGGGATTTAAATTTGAAGAAGAAGTCCCCCATGAGATAATAACTTATAGAAGAACAACAGATGGCAAATCTTCAGAAGTTAGACCAGGCTTAAGCTTGTCTGTTGATGGATCAAAAGATCTACTATTTCATCTGGCCCAGTGCTGTAGACCAATTCCGGGAGACGAAGTGGTGGGTTATATTACCAGAGGGAAAGGGATTTCGGTTCATCGAGTGGATTGCCCCAACCTAAAGGACCTTGATCAAGAGAGAATCATTGAAGTGAAATGGGAAAAGCCAGATGGTAAGGTTTATCCTGCCCATTTACACATCGTTTCCTTGGACCGAAAGGGGCTCCTTGCCAGTGTCTCCTCAGCCATCGCCAGTGCGGAAGGGAATATATTAAAAGCGGAAGTTAGAACCACTCCTGATAAAAAAGCCTACTTTGAAATATATGTGGAAGTCACAGATAAACAACATCTGGACAAAGTAATTGCTAACATTACAAAAATAGAAGGAATTTTAACGGTCGAGAGAAGATTAACTTAACTTACTGCTTTTTGCACCTTGCCTGCCTTAAGGCAGCGAGTGCAAACTTTTATCCTTCTAACTTCTCCATTGGAGAGTCTTACTCTTACCCTTTGAATATTAGGATACCACCATCTACTGGATCTCTTTCCCGAGTGACTAATCTGATTTCCACAAAAGGGCTTTTTTCCACATACTTCACATATCTTAGACATCTCTTATCGCCTCCCCTTTGTTTGATCCCCAGAATATAATAAAATTTTTCCAAATTGCAAGAAGCTTTAAAAGCTACCACCGATTTGAAAGTTGAGATTGCTACTATCTTCACCGGGTTTTTTATCCACATTATATCCCCATTCAATTCTTAAAGGACCAAGGGGAGAAAACCAGCGGATGCCCAAACCTACACTTTTTCTTATTTCGGATGTCCTGAATTTATATTTTTGACTCCACACAGTTCCCATATCAAAAAAAACTACTCCATTAAGATTAATAGCCTTTATAAGAGGAAAAATTCCTTCCACCTGGGAGAAAAACATTCGGGTGCCTCCTATTCGTTCTCCAGTCGTTTCGTCACGGGGAGAAATATCTCCAAACTTATAACCTCGAACTGAGGATATTCCTCCTAAATAGAATCTCTCAAATACTGGAACCCTTTTTCCTGACCCCTCAGTAATATATCCGTAACCCAACACGAGATGACCAGTGAGTCCACCGAAGGGAACATAAACCTGATGTTCCGCGGTAAATTTGGCAAAGTTAGAATCGCCCCCTAAAAATCCTCCTGCATAGCTTAACCCTAATTCGTGATACCAGCCCTTTGTGGGCATAAAAAACCTGTTGCGGGAATCATAGACTGCTCCTACTTCAAAGGCGCTGGTAACATGCATCTCCTTAGATTCTCGTATGATCACTGAGGCATTATCTATGAGGTCCTTAATTTTCGAGTCGTCATAACGATAGCCTATGTAAGCAGAAAACTCTGGAGAAAAGGTATAGCCAAATCTTAGGGACCCTCCTTTGCTATCCTTAGTATAGTCCTCAAATTTTGTTTCATAATTATAAAGAGACCATCCAAAGGAATAACGGGTATCTCTAAAGTAAGGGTCAAAAAAGTTAAGGGAGTATCTGCTGGACCTACTTCCTATTTTGGCGGAAATACTTACTCTCTGTCCCTTTCCTAACCAATTTCTCTGGGTTATCTCGGTCATAAAGACAAACTTCTCAGCGGAACTATAGGCTGCACCAATGCTAAAGGTGCCGGTTAGGGCCTCTTTTACCTTCACCTTTAAGTTTAGCTCCTCCTCTTTAGCTCCCCTTTCTTTTTCAATCTTTACATCCTCAAAAAAGCCAAGCCTTCTCAAGCGTTCCTCACTTTTTTCCAGTCTTCTTCCAGAATAGGGCCAGCCTTCCCCAAGCAGTATCTCTCGCCTTATAACCTTGTCTCGTGTTCTAGTGTTGCCCTCAATTTCAATACGATTTACGAAAACAATGGGCCCTTTGTCCACTTTAAAGGCCACCTTTAACAGATTACCCTCTTGAACCTTCTCAAAGGTTGTCAACACCTTAGCATAGGCATAGCCATAATCCGTAAATAAATGAGTTAGTATAACCTCATCATTTCTTAACTCCCCAAGATTAAATACCTTGCCAGGCTGAGTTTTAATCCTTTTTTTAATCTCTTCAGGAGGAAAGAGATCATGCTCAATTTGGACCTCTTTGACCTTATATTGGGCTCCCTCTTCAATAGGTATCCTAATTATGACCCCATCATCTTCTTCTATCACCTGTGGTTCACCAATTCTAACCTCTATGTAGCCCCTATTTTTATAGGCAGTTTCGATCTTTCCGAGATCTCTTTGTAGGTAGGCCAAATTATAGACCCCAGGTTCCGCTTTAGGTTCCGGGCTTATTACTGCGGTTAAATAGCGAGCATACTTGGCTATAGGCGAAAATACCGATCTTTCAGTTACGGAGAGAAATCCCTTTAGTTCTCTCTCCGATAGGGCTTTATTTCCCAAAAATTCGATCTTTTTTATGTATTTCTTCTTGCCCTCCTTTATCTCAAAAACTAAATTTATTTGAGCAGGACCTACCTTTTCAGTTTTGAGATTTATCTCTGTCTGGTGAAACCCTAACTGCTCATAATAAGCCTTAAGATTTTCTAAAGCCTTGGTTAGTTTTTCAGGAGTGGGAATATCTCCAGGTTTAAGTTCAATAATCTTAGCTAAATCCTCTTTTTTAGCCTCTTTGATCCCTTTAAAGGTTATCTCTTTTATTGATTCCCGCTCTTCAACCTTATAAACCAAAACTACTCCCCTTTCTCCCTCCTCCATAAGGGCTTCTACATGTTCAAAATATCCTAACTTAAAGAGCATTTTTATGTCCTCGTTGACTTTTTTTGGATCGAGAGACTCTCCGGCCTTACTCCTAAGTTTTGGTAGTAAGAAATCCTCTCCCAGCCGGCGCGTCCCCACAAACCTTATTTTCTCTATATAGAGCTTCTCCTTCAAGATTCCTTCAAGCTCTTTTATAGTATTGGCTACTGCCTCATGGAGATTTGTGCTTCTTCCTACCACAAAAAAATATCTTGCCTCCCTTTTACCCAAAGGTAATATCTTCCAGTCTAAACTAAGGGTATCTTTAATAAGAGTTAACCTTAGCTCAGCAATAGCGGAATACTCGCCTCCTCTCAGAAATTTTAAAGCAGTATCTTCTGGATAGTTTTTTCTCTCCAGAGACAAATTAACCGCTTTGATTTGGTCTTGAAGGGAGTTTAAATATTGATTTAATAACTCTTCCTTTACTGGCTCCCCAAAGCTTGTTACTTTATATAAAAGTATTTTGTCCTGAGCTTTAACGGACGAGAATAATCCAAAGAAAAGAAAAAAACTCAAAATAAGCGGATAGACCTGAAGCACCCTTAACCTCAATGGGATTTCAACTATATTCTACTAAAAAACCCTCCTTCAGCAAGTATAACTTGTCCATTCTTTTAGCGATCTCCATGTTGTGGGAAACTATTATCAAGCTTAGATGCAAAGTCTTGTTGAGTTCTAAAAAAAGCTCTATAACTTCTTTTGCACTCTCCGGATCGAGATTTCCAGTAGGTTCATCCGCCAATAAGAGTTCAGGATATAGAAACACCGCCCTTGCAATAGCAACCTTCTGACGTTCTCCCCCAGAGAGGGCGTAAATCCTTGAATCTTTCTTATCCTCCAGACTAAGCCTCGAAAGAAGGTCTTGCACTCGCTCTTCAAGCTTTGAGCGCTCCCATCCTGCCATCAAGCCAGGCAAAAGGATGTTTTCCTTTACATTTAGCTCTGGCATAAGATGATAAAACTGGAATACAAAACCCAATTTCTTACCCCTGAAATGAGATAGAAAGGCATCGTTTTGCCACTCAATGGGTCTACCCTCAAAGAAAATTTCCCCTTCATCAGGTCTGTCAAGGGTTCCAATAATATTTAATAAAGTTGTCTTTCCTGAACCAGAGGGCCCTACGATAGCTATTTTCTCTCCTTTATTTACCTCAAGATCGATACCCCTTAATACTTGAATCCGCCTATTTCCATTCAGGTAGCTTTTCTTTATGTTACGGAGTTTTAACCACATTTCTTTCACTCTCTCCTTAAAATCTCCGCTGGATTTAGAGAACTAGCCTTTTTGGCAGGGTATAAACAAGCAAGTAAGCTAATGAGAATTGTCACCAAGCCAATTAACAATAAATCTAAACCTTGAATACTTACCGGCATGTATTCTACGGGATAAACTTCTTCGGGTAGTTTTATTACGGGATACCGAGACAAAATAAGGATCAGGAGTATACCTACAAAGAGACCACCAAAAACCCCTATCAATGAGAGTATAAAACCTGCTAAAAAAAAGAGTTTCAAAATCTCCTTAGATGTGGCACCAAGAGACATTAAAATAGCAATATCCCCCTTTTTTTCAGAGACCAACATCACCATAGCAGAAAGAATCGTAAAAAGGGAAACAGTAACCATGAGTGTTAGCACCACAAAGAGGCCTATCTTTTCCATTTTTAAGGCGGAAAAGAGGCTCCGATTCCACTCCTGCCAATCAAGGATGGGAAAAAGTGGACCAAGAGTCTTGACCAAAGTCTCTTTGTGTTGGTTAGACTTAAAGGGATCCCTAAGTTTCAACTCTATAGCTAAATTCCTGCTCTGATACCTCTCAGAAAAGAGGTTAAAGGAGGTAAAAATTAGATTTAAATCGTAATCATAGATACCACTTTCAAAAAATCCTATTACTTTTAGCGGAATCACCTTGGGAAAAAATCCAAAGGGAGTATAGAATCCCTCTATGGTTAGCAGAGAAAGTCTCTCTTCTGGAATTATCCCCAACTTATCCTTTAATCTTACTCCTACTACAATGGGTAAGGTATTATTCTCCAACTCCTTGAGCTCATAGGAAAATTTTTTAAATCCCCTTTCTTTACTGTAGCTTTCAAGATCTACTGCCTTTAGAATTACACCTGCAGGTTGCCCTCCCTTCAATATCAAACCCTGTTGAACCGCAACAAGTTGGATACTCTGGATCTCCTTTACTGATATACTCTCTTCTATAATCTTAATAACTTCCCGCCCCCTCTCAGGGCTAAATAGGGTAATACTTAAATGGGGATTAAGACTGAGTATTTTTTCTTTAACTACCTCCTTAAATCCGGTTATTACCGCATTTACCACCGTCAAAGAGGCTACGCTGAGAATTAGTCCTATCAAAGCTATGGTAGTAATAACTCCGGTAAATCTCTCCCTTTTAGGAGAAAGGATATACCTTAGGGCTAACCAAAGTTCCCAAGAAAGGAATTTTCTCACAAATCCTCTCTACGCCTCAGATGGGGAAAAAGGATTACCTCTCTAATGGAAGAAGAGTCGGTGAAGAGCATAACTACTCTATCAATTCCAATACCTTCTCCTGCACAGGGGGGCATTCCGTATTCTAAAGCCCTAAGGAAATCGTAATCTATCTCTGGAGGTATTTCCTCATCTATGTCCCTTAGTTTTAACTGTTCTTCAAAGCGCCTCCTTTGATCCACTGGATCATTTAACTCTGAAAAGGCATTGGCGATTTCCTTCCCACCTATATAGAGCTCAAAGCGTTCTGCAATAACCGGATTTTCATCCTTTCTCCTTGCCAGAGGAGACACTTCAACTGGATATTCAGTTATAAAAGTAGGTTGTATTAGCTTTGCCTCCACAAGCTCCTCAAATAACTTTGTCCACCACTTTCCCAATCTTGGATCCTTGATGTTCAACTCTATACCCCTTTCTTTGGCAAATTTCAGAAGCCTATCCTTATCCCATAATAGCTCTTCAGGAACTCCTCCTATAGTAACCAATGCCTCCAAAAATTTTATTCTCTTAAAAGGTGGAGTTAAGTCAATGGTGTTGCCCTGATAATTTATCGTAGTGCCTCCGAAGAGATCTCGCACTAAACCATAAAAGAGCTCTTCAGTTCTCTTCATAAGGTCTTCATATGTAGCGTAGGCTTCATAAAACTCAAGCATGGTAAACTCAGGATTGTGTTTACTCGATACCCCTTCATTCCTGAAATTCCTGTTTAATTCAAAGACCCTCTCAAAACCCCCAACCAAGAGCCTCTTCAAATAAAGTTCTGGTGCAATTCTCAAATAAAGATTCATATCCAGAGCATTATGATAAGTAACAAAGGGTCTGGCTGTGGCCCCTCCTACAATAGGTTGCATCATCGGAGTCTCTACTTCTATGAATCCCTCTGAGATAAGGTAATCCCTTATGTATTGAATAATTCGAGTTCTCATCAAAAAGATCTCTCTGCATCGGGGATTCATAATAAGATCGAGATATCTCATACGGTAGCGAAGTTCCACATCCTTTAGCCCGTGAAATTTCTCTGGCAGGGGTCTTAGGGCTTTAGCAAGGAGTCTCAAACTCTTAACTAAAAGGGTTATCTCTCCTGTCTTAGTCTTAATTACCCTACCCTTTATTCCTATTATATCCCCAATGTCTATAAACTTTTTGAATAATTCAAACTCCTCCACTGGAACTTCTGATTTGGCAACAAGAATCTGAATCTTATCACTTCCATCCTGTATGTGACCAAAGATCAGTTTTCCCATTTCTCTTTTTGACAGAAGTCTACCTCCAATGGAGAAGATACTATCTCTCTTTTCAAGTTCTTCAGGGCTTAAGTCCTGATAGAGGTTCTTTATGAATTTAGCTTTATCCTTGGGTTTAAAGTCATTTGGATAGGGATTTAGTCCCATCTCTTTAAGCTTTTCTAACTTCTCATAGCGCACCTTAATAAATTGCGCTTCTTCGTGCATCCAATCTCCCCCAGAGATTTTTTGCACTATTTTATAACCAAAAGTATCTTTTCCAAGGGCTTAGGATTGTTCCGATGTTTTAGCTCGAGGATGAGACTTTAGATAAACCTTAAGAAGATATTCGTAGTTGACATTAGTGTAGCGTTGAGTTGTAGCAAGTGAACGATGTCCCAGAAGTTCCTGAATGGAGCGTAAGTCCATACCAGCATTTAAGAGATGAGTAGCAAAGGCATGTCTCAGGGCATGGGGATGAAGCCTATAGAGATTAAAGGCAATGCCATGGCTTCTTACGATGTGGAATACCCCCCTTTCTGTCAACTTGTCCCCTCTGCGATTTAGGAAAAGATATTCCCTATTCTTTCCCAACCTTTGTAAAAGTTCCTCTCGTTTTTTTATATAGTCTAATAGGGCTTTCTTAGCTTTAAGCCCCAGGGGAACTAAGCGATCTCTTTTACCCTTCCCACTTACTTTGACATAGCCCCCTTCCAAACTCAAATTAATTATCTTCAAGTTAACTAATTCCGAAACCCTCAAGCCACTACCATAGAGTAATTCAAAGAGGGCTTTATTTCGAGATTTAAGGAAATCATTGGCCGAGAGATTATCTATAAGATTATTTATCTCTTCCTCAAGGGGCACATACGGCAACCTATAAGAGGACCTTCTGTATCGTAATCTGAAGTGGGGAAAAGTCTTGAGCACTTTTCTCTTGTAGAGGAATTTCAAATAACTTCTAAGGGCACTGATTTTTCTTGCAAGGGTCTCCTCCCTTAGACCCTTAGATTTCATACTTAATAGGTAAGCTCTTAGATGAGTCTCTGTTAAGTTCTCTAAACCAATACCCTTTTCTTCTAAAAATTGATAGAATTGTTCAAGATCTAATTCATAGGCCTTGAGAGTATGAGGGGAATAGCCCCTTTCCACAAGTAAGGTTTTTAAAAACTCCTCAAGCTCCCTCTTCATAAAATAATTTTTCAAGTTTGCTCAGAACATCTTCTAACTTAAAGGGTTTTATTAAAACCTGTTCTGCAGGTATTTCAGAAAGAACCAATATATCTCCAGTAAGATAAAGGACCTTAAGTTGAGGACATTTCGATTTTAGATGAGAAACAAGCTCTTCCCCACTCATTCCAGGTAAATTCAAGTCTACCAAAATTGCATCGGGTTCCTTAAGTTCGGATATTCTTTCCAACAGATCTTCTGCCTTAGCAAAGCTATATACCTTTACACCCTGTTCTTCAAGAAAATCTTTCAAAAGTTCTCGAATTTCCTCTTCGTCTTCTACTAAAAACACCGTCTTGTTCCTAAGGGATATACCCTTGGGCCCAGAAGTCACGAGTTTTTTTGTAAAAAGAGGAACATATATGCGAAAAATGGTTCCCTTTCCAACCTGACTTTCTACCTCTATAAACCCCTCTAAGGTTCTTATGTGATGATTCACCAGAAATAAACCCAAACCACTTCCCTTCTCTTTAGTAGTGAAAAAGGGTTCAAATATATGAGGTAATATATCTTCAGGAATTCCTGGACCTACATCTTTTATGGAAATTACCACATATTTTTTATTATAGACATAATCTTTATATGTGCCCAAGGATATAAAGATCTCTCCTTCTCCTCTCATGGCATCCTTGGAATTTGACAAAAAATTGAGAAATATATATCTCCAAAAGGCGGAATCTCCATAAGTAAACAAATTCCTATAACAACCAAGATCGAGATATAAACGTATATTCTCCCCAAGAATCAATTGAAATACCTCTAAGTTTTCCCTTAGAAAAGCAACCATATCTATTCTGTTAAATCTCAACTCCTTAGTCTCTCTGCTGTAATCAAGTATTATACGATTGATGTCAATCCAAGAAAAAATGGTTTTTTCTATAGCTTGCAAAATATCCAACATTTGTGTGCGAGGAGTAGCTCTAAGCTTATCAATATAACTCAAAATGGTATGAAGTATATTATTGAAGTCATGGACCAAGCCCCTCAGAAATTCGGAAAAAGTCTGGTTTTTATGTATTCTTTCTATTTGTTGAGAGAGCTTTAAATACTCTGAGATATCTGAAGCTACAGAGACAATAATAGGCTCTCCTTCCCAATCTTGAGTAAAAAAACAATTCCATAAAAAGTTACGAACTCTTCCAAATTTATCTTGTAAGGCAAAGATGACTCCCTCTTCTTTATAGCCACTTTTGACTCTCTCACAGTGCATCCATACCTTTGACTTGTCCAAGTCCCATACCAGTTCTTTTAATAGATTTTTTCCAATAATTTCTTCTCGACCATATCCCAAAAATCTCTCACAAATTCTATTTGCATATATAATTTTTTCGTTCTTAATGAAAAATACTATAATAGGTAAATTTTCTATTAATTCAAACAGAAATCTATGAAAGGAATTGCTATTTTTTGCTTCATAAAGATGAAAAAGCACATATTCCCCATTAATGACATAACACTTTCCTAAGAATATCTTTGTAAATGGATATTCAATAGTAAGTATTACATTTTTTTTCTCAAAATCAATCTTTGAGAGAATTTCCTGTTTGATTATTTCTTCCACAAGGGGCTGAGCTTTAGCGTTGTAATAGATAATCTCTTTGTTTTGACGTTTTATTAGCAAAAGGGGATTTTCTAAATGATCTAAGGACTTAAAGAGAATTTCCTTAATGTCCATAAGCTTTACTCAGAGATCTTAGTATTATAGTATTTATTATAGTAAAAACAACAACTAAAATCAATAAGAGAACTTTGATGGAAATATATTCTGCTAAAAATCCCACAAACATTTGTCCCAGAGGTGCCATACCTAAAAAGGCTACAGAAAATAGACTCATTACTTTACCTCTCAACTCCTGTGGAGTATGCTTTTGCAATAGGCCATTGGCTACCGGATAAAAATTGGTAAAGGACATACCTACGAAAAACATGCTCATAAAATAAATTGGAAAGGAATCTCCGAAGATTAATCCTATCATTCCAAATATCCAGAATATATGGGCCAGCATGAGTTGTCCCATATCGGTTAGCCTCTCCCTTCTAAAAAATCCCGTAAGAGCGCCTACAAGGGCACCTACTCCTGTTGCGGAAGATAATAGGGCAAAATCCTTAGCACTTCCTCGCAAAACCTGTAAAGTTAACAAGGGCAGTAAAATTAAAACTGATGTTGCCAAAAAGGTAAAAGAAGAAATTAGTAGTAGTATAACCGGTATTTTTTTCTCCTTTTTTAAAAAGGATAGAAATCTTAAAACTTCTTCCCTTAACTCAAATTTTCCAGTGCTTCTTTTAAAAGACGTGGCATATTTGATGAAAAAGGTAAACAAAAAAAGGGGTATAAAACTAAAGAAATTAACTAAAAAACAAAAACTCAATGCAATATGGTCGATAATAAAACCTGCTAAAGCTGGCCCAAGCATGCGCGCACTGTTAAAGGAAAAGGCCTGTAGGGAAAGGGCTTGCGTGAGATATTTAGAAGACACAATTTCACTTATAAACACCTGTCTGAGAGGCATATCTATAGAGGAAAAAACCGAAGAAAAAAAGCTAAGCAAAAGGAGTAGTTCAAAGGTTTGTTTTTCAAAATAGACAATAAAAAAAATCAAAAGGGGTGGAACCATTGAGAAAAGGATCAAAACTTGCAGGAGCTTTTTTCTACTAAGCTGATCAATAATAAAACCAGCAATAAGGGTAACGAAAATGCTGGGAAAGGAGGTCAGGAAAACAAAAAGTCCTAAATCTGCGGTAGAGAATCGCATACTATAAATTAACCAGTGCAGGGCGGTAGTTTGTATCCAAGAGCCTGTAAAGGAAAGGAAGTGCCCAATGATAAATAGGAGAAAACCCCTCTCCTGAAGAGGCCCAAGAATTCTTGATGTCACTTTCTTATTTTACTGCTAAAAATTTTTTAATAAAGGACCCCCCCCTGCATAAGTTCAAGGTCTTTTTAGAAGGAAAAAGACTTAGAAATGCTGCAAAGACTTGAAGCAATCAAAGATGCATCCCAAAGATAAGAATTTGCCTTTATACTAAAGAGCATCGAATTTCACAACTCTTTTGGCACCAAAGTCACAGTCGAAGCTTTCGGTATCTGTAGAGCTACGATCTATAGATGGAAGAAACTTCTTTTATATCCAAACCGAGGACATCAGAGAGGAAATGCTCAAAGAGGTGGCCACAGGAGGTAATAGAATTTATCCTGGGTTACAGGAGAGAACATCCTCGCATGGCAAGGAAAAGCTTAAGCCTTTGGTGAATAAATTTTGTAGGGAGAGGGGTATAGCTTTGGTAGCAGTATCTACGATTGGAAGGATTATAAAGTATTTGAAAGAAAGGGGATTGAGTTTGAGGAGAGGAAGTGAAGAAGCTTAGTTATTATGGGAAGACGGGAAGGTTTATTGAGAGGGAGAAGAGGAGGAGGAAGAGGAAGCGGTATAGAGGTGGTAGGAGGGGATTACAGCCTGGGGACTTGGTGCAGATGGATGCAATTGTGTATTTTTTGGATGGGATTAGGAGGTATGTTTTGGTAGCGAAGGATGTGGCAAGTAGATTTGGATTTGCCTATGGGTATAGTAATTTATCGAGCAGGAGTGGGAGGGACTTTTGGAGGAAGTTTAAGGCTGTAGCTCCTTTTGAGATAAGGGGCGTGCAGACAGATAATGGGAGTGAGTTTTTAGGGGAATTTGCGAAGGAGCTTGAGAAGGAGGGAGTGGAGCACTATTTTAATTATCCTCGGAATCCCAGAGGGAATGGGTATGTAGAGAGGTTTAACAGGACATTGGAGGAGGAGTTTATTGAGTATAGGGAGTGGATGTTGAAGGATGATTTGGAGGAGTTTAACAGGGAGCTTATGAGGTATTTGATATGGTATAATACGGAGAGGGTGCATAGTGGTCTTGGGAATGTATCGCCTTTGGAGTGGATTTGTTTTAAATTTTATGAGAATTCCCCTCAGTCTAAAATCATATGGACTTATACATCACTTGACTAAACTTACCTTCACGAGTAAAATCAAGAAGATAAAAACCTGGTTTATCTCTATCACTATTTTGACCTTTATTTCCTGAATTTTTAGTATTTTTAATATTTTCAACATAGCTCTCAATATCGGCATCAAACTCAATGGTAAAGGCTCTATCAAGGACCTTTGGTGAAAGCATGTATGTAGTTTCGTCTATGTTTACAGTGCCAATAAAGTATAGATTTGGCGGAAGATATAGCTTTTGAGGTATTATATCCGTAATGTTTGGTTCATTGTGAAGTATTATTGGTTTAGAGTAAAAGCCTATGAGTTTTTTTAAATCATCTTCGTTCGGATTTAAAAAGCCATGGAATTTTAAGATATTTTCTTTCATGTCTTCATCAACATCATCAATACTAATTACTCTCTTACTTTCAAGAACACTTAAAAAATCTGCAAAGTAGTACTCCACTCTTGCAAGGTTCATTTCATCAAAGAGAACTAAATAGGGACAAGAAAAAATACCATTTTTTAAGTACTCTTTTTGTGCTTCAAGAATGAATTTTAATAGTTCAGTTGATTGATACTCTCTATTGAGTGGGTTATAATAACCGAGTAATGATTTACTATCCTTAAAATCAGGACGAATTGGGAAAAATAGTTTTTTATGAGTAAATTTCTTATCTAACTCTAATTCTTTAAGTTGTTGATAAAAGAAAAATATTAATAATTTTGGATTATATAAGAAAAGTATTAATTCTAGAAATTTTCTTGAAAAAACATTCTTAAAATTGGAAGAAATATAGTCCTGCTTTTCAATTATTATTTCTTCAGGATGTTCCTTTACATACTTATGTAAATCACAATTCGGATCTCCAGCCTTGGTTTTTATTTCTTTTAATTTTTCTTTGATGATTACATTAAAAACGCCTTCAACTTCATCTAGGGTTTCCAAAGGTACAGATAAAAAATAACCCTTAGGGCCTTCCTGTATAGCTGGATATGATTTAACTAAACCACAATGTTTTGATAATTCTAAAAACAGTTCTGATAATCTAATCTGGGTTGATGGAATAATTCGACGACACAGGTGACTGTATAATTCGTAAAGGTTCTCAAAACCTTGGACATAATGTCCACATTCTTCTTTTTTCTCCTTATTACCAACTCTCTCCTTATTATAAACTGAACTCACATTAGGATTTGCCACTAAATTCAATAGTCCTCCACCCTTACCGTCGTGCCAATCGTTAATATTCATTTCACTTAAATTATTTAATTTAAAATATTCTTGTGCTCTCTTTATCTCTTCATATAATTCTTTTATCTTTTCATATGAATATAAACAAAACTCTTCGAAAATCTTAGTCTTTCCCGTTCCTGATAAGCCTGCAAGTATTACAAAACCTTTTGTCCTTAGGGCATGATAAAATGCCTTTTCTTGATACTCGTGTAAAAATAAATTTGGAAAAAATCTTCCCATCTTTCTCCTCCTATTATAATTTTATTTCACAGGTAACTCTATAAGTATATATCCTATGTATTGTTCTTCATTGTGTTGATCACTCACGTTTAATAAAAGGGATTCAATAAGTTTTGACAGTGTTTTAGGCTTAACCTCTAATTTTTCGTTGAAGAGATGCGTAAAAGATATAGCTTTATTATCTCCGCTTTCTTTGTCTTTAAGGCAAGCTGCAAATACGCCGTTGCTTAATTTCTCATAACGTGAAGGGTCCTTTTCTGAGGGTAAATTTGCAGTAAGATACTTTGACAAGTCAGCTGTATTTACATGTTCCTTTATCATATACTTTGCATCTATGATAATTCTTCTTTCGTCACATTTTAGTAGGAAATCTGGTCTTAATTCAAATTTTTTAGTTTTTCCAGCTTCAATAGTTTCTTGATATAAAACTTTTATCTTCTTGTTGTTTTTATCTAATACGAAAGATGCATAGTCATAACTTCCATCTTCTTTATGTCTCACATCCCACTCCACTTCCTCTATTTGAAAACCAAGTTCTTTTAACGCAGTTAAAATTTTTGTCATCACATAAAGTTCCCATAAGACATCCATACTCCTAAGAGCTAAGCTTTCTTTAAACTTATTGTCCATAAAGTTTGGAATTAATTTGGCTCTCAAGAGACGATCTAAGCTAAAAAGCTCTCTATAACCAGTTTGTTTAATTAAAACCTGTGAGTTTAAAGGTATTTTATTAAGTTCCCCAACCTCGGTAAATACTCTATGTCTTAAGGCTTGTTCAATAAAGTTCCGTAAATCGTCAAGTTCTTTAATTACGGTATCATCTATGTCTCTTTTGCTAAAAAACTCAGGCTTTGTTTTTTTAAAGTTTTCAATTACTTGAAGTATTTGATAAAGCAAGTTCTTTATGTATCTATTCTCAAGAGTGTCAAAGCTTTCTTCTAACCTATATTGTAAAACATGAGTTGGAGAATATTTGCCCATTATACAACCATTTGGATGGGTTATCAATCTGTGAGGATTTTGAACGATATCAGTAATTATCTCAATATCTATGTATTTAACTTCATCAAACCTACAAAGATTTTCTGTCTCCAATATTATCCGATTAGGATTTGATAAAATTTGGCTAATGCTGCTTTTTATGGCATCTCTATTGTAATAGATAATTAGTAATTTTAATAAATCATTTTCAACATAATCGGCCTCGATCCAGTGAGCCCTTACCGGAGAGAATAAACTAAAGGGTAAATGCTCTGATAACTCTTCAATTATTTTGAAAGTAAATTTTTCAAAAAACTTATTGTATTTATCAAAAAACTTATCGTATTTATCTATTATTGTATTCTGAATATTATTATTTGATTTATCAAATGGACATCCATCAAAACAGTCTATATAATTTTCGTCACAACCTCTAATGATTCGGCAAATTTTTTTGTGTAACACTAAAACTCTTTCTGTTTCAATATTGTTAGTATTGTCTTTGAGTATGTAGTACTCAAATATACCAGAATAGTTATTGAAATATAAACTACACTTATTCTCGTTACAACTATCACAATTATTACTATCTTGTTTTTCACAAGTAACTTTTTTTGCTTGCCTTAATGGTTTAATTTTTTCCACATTACCACAGTTACGGGGAATAGTTAGACTGGCGTTCTCCGATTTTCTTTCATATGCGGCCCATACTATTTTGTTAATAGATTGCGTCATAGTTAAAAAATTAAATGCTTTTATGTTTAATTTTAACGATATCTCGAAGTTTTTCAAATAACCAATGTTTTCGTTATAAACGCAAATTAAGAAAATTTTGGTTTTGTAAATTTTATAGCAAAGGAGAAAAAACTTTATTTTGCTTAAGCCTTTGAGGCCCTTAAGTGATCTGTTAACTTTTACAAATTAGGAAAAAGCGGTTCTTATGTGGGAGGTAAGAGCCTTAAATCAAAATCTTTAAATCTTTAATCTTTACCTAATTTTGATTCTTGTTTTTTACATACTCTTTTTTAAAATAAATCTCTCAAAAAGGAGGGAGTTATGTCAAAGGTAGCTATAATATGGCATGAACTTTTTCTTAAACATCAACCGGGTCCCTATCATCCCGAAAGCCCTCAGAGATTAGAGGCAATACTAAAAAGGCTACGAGAAGAAGATGTAAGTTCTAAAATAGAAATCCATGAGCCATATAGAGCGACAAAAGAGGAAATTCTTTGGAATCACACTGAAGAGCTCTATGAGCAACTTTCCAAAACCTCGGGCAAACCCTACTTTTCTCTTGATCCCGATACCTCTACTAACGAATACTCCTTTGAAGCGGCTTTGTATGCGGTTGGAGCACAAAAAAAGGCATTAGAACTACTTCTGGAAAAGGGCTACGACTATGCCTTTGCATTAGTTAGACCTCCAGGACACCATGCAGAAAGAAATAGAGCCATGGGGTTTTGCCTCTTCAACAATGTAGCCTTAGCAGCTTATTACGCTAAATATTATTATCAAAAGATAAGGATTCTTATTGTGGACTTTGATCTTCATCACGGAAATGGCACTCAAAATTCCTTTTACGAAGATCCAGAGGTCTTGTTTTTCTCTTCTCATCAATATCCCTATTATCCAGGAACGGGTAACTTTACTGAAATAGGCAATGGAGCAGGAAGGGGTTTTAACATAAATGTTCCCCTGAAGGCCTTCTCAGGAGACGATGACTTCATACTTTTTTATAAGCATCTTCTTAAGCCAATTGCTCTTCAGTACAAACCTGAGATAGTGCTGGTGTCTGCAGGTTTTGACTGCTTGAAGGGCGATCCCCTCGGTTCTCTCCAATTAAGTCTTAAAGGTTTAGGCACCATAATAAAAATCCTGAAAGAAATCGCTGAAATTAACGCTCAAGGAAAACTTTTATTTACTCTTGAGGGTGGTTATAATCTTACTAACCTATCAGAGGGGACCGCAACCCTCATAAAGGCTATCACAATACCTAATTCCTTTTCAATACCTGATGAAATCAATCCCTCATCCTATGCTCAGACACTCTTTAATAAAATTACTGATCTATTGAGATTTAAAAATTATTGGGAGGTATAAAATGACAATTGCTAGTCAGATGGCAACCTATTTGGAGAGAAGTTCTTGGATCAGAAAAATGTTTGAAGAGGGATTAAAATTGAAGAAGATTTATGGTCCAGAAAGGGTCTTTGACCTAAGCTTGGGTAATCCCGATCTTCCCCCACCTATTGAGGTTAGAGAGGCCTTACGAGATATTGTAGAAAATTATAAACCTGAACTTCATCGCTATATGCCTAATGCAGGTTTTCCAGAAGTGAGAGAAGCAATGGCCAAAAAGGTTTCTGAGGAACAGGGGGTTAACATTTCAGCTAATGAAATTATTATGACTTGTGGCGCAGCAGGAGGTCTGAATATTATCTTTAAAGCTCTCCTTAATCCGGGAGAGGAAGTTCTGTTTCCCGCTCCTTATTTTGTGGAATATTTTTTCTATATCGAGAATCATCAGGGGCGAGCAGTGCCTGTTCCTACTAAAGGAGACTTCAGCCTTGATTTAGAGGCCTTGGAGAGAGCCATCACTGAAAAAACCAAGGCAGTGCTTATTAATTCACCTAATAATCCTACTGGCCAAATCTACAGTGAAGGTGAAATTGAGGGGCTTGCGGAGATACTAATGAAAAAATCCCGAGACTATAGAAAAACTATTTATCTTGTCTCCGACGAACCCTATAGAAATCTCGTTTTTGATGATGAAAGAGTTCCCTCAATATTTAAGTATTATAAGGAAAGTTTGATAGCCTATTCTTTTTCCAAAGAACTCTCCCTTGCCGGAGAGAGAATCGGTTTTGTTGCACTTCATCCTGAGATAGAAAATAAGGAGAAACTGCTGGATGCTTTAGTTCTGGCCAATAGAATTCTTGGCTTTGTCAATGCTCCGGCCTTAGCCCAAAGAATTGTTTTTCATTGTGCCAAAGCTAAAGTGAAGGTAGAAATATATCAAAAAAGAAGGGACATACTTTGTGAGATACTTGATGAAGCAGGGCTTGAATATGTAAAACCTAAGGGCAGTTTTTTTATTTTTCCGAAGTCCCCCGTCGATGACCTTCAATTTTGTGAAATCCTAAAGGAGGAGCTTATTCTTGCCGTGCCAGGAAGAGGTTTTGGGGTTCCTAATCACATTAGATTAGCCTTTTGTGTTCCTGAGGAGGTTCTTTTGAATATGAAACCTAATTTTCTTAGAGCCTGTGCGAAGGCACGGGAGAGATGTTCCGCTTTAGAGTAATTAAAACAGACAAAAACTCAAAGGCTCGTCTTGGCTTACTTATGACTCCAAGAGGAGTAGTTGAAACTCCAGCTTTTATGCCCGTGGGAACTCAGGGCAGTATAAAAGCTCTACCACCTGAGGTCGTATTGAGTCTCGATTACAAAATTATTCTTGCCAATACCTACCACCTTTTGCTTCGCCCAGGTCCCGAAGTCATAGAAAAGGCAGGAGGTTTACATAGCTTTATGAATTGGAAAGGATTGATCATTACCGATAGTGGGGGCTTTCAAGTGTATAGTTTAGCAAGGTTTAGGGAGATTCGGGCGGAAGGTATTCTCTTTAGAGCTCCCATCGATGGCACTCAACATTTTCTTACCCCAGAGTTATCCCTTGAAATTCAATTAAAACTTCAATCGGACATATTAATGGTTTTAGATACTTGCATACCCTATCCTGTGGAGATGGAGGAAGCTAAGAGACTCACTCAGCTAACCCACAATTGGGCTCTTAGATCCTTAGAATATTGGGAAAAAAACAAAAGAGAAGGGAGAGCAATCTTTGGCATAATTCAAGGTGGTATGTGGGAAGAACTTAGAAAGGAGAGCACTCAGTTTATAAGTGCCTTACCTTTTGATGGTATAGCTTTAGGGGGGCTCTCTGTAGGAGAACCGAGAGAGATGAGAAATAGGGTGCTGGCCATCTCGACCCCTTATCTTCCTGAGGAAAAACCACGCTATCTCATGGGTGTGGGGACACCTCTGGATATTGTGGAGGCAGTAATGCATGGAATAGACCTTTTTGATTGTGTGTTACCTACCCGAAATGCCCGACGGGGAACCCTTTTTACTTCAAAGGGACAAATATCTATAAAAAATGCCTCCTTTAAAGAGGATTTTACTCCTCTTGATCCTGAGTGTTCCTGTTATACTTGTAGAAATTATACCCGAGCCTATCTTCGGCACCTCTTTCAATCTAAGGAACTATTGATTTATTACTTGCTGAGTCTTCACAATCTTAGCTATTATGGTAAAATTATTAAAAATATCAAATCCGCAATACGGAAAGGTGAGCTTCATAATCTGAGAGAAAAATTACTGGAATTATATCAAAAAACCGATCAGGAGGATGGAGATGGATTTGAGTAAACTTATTTGGATATCTCAGGCATTTGCAATGGGGCCTCCTCCTCAAGGACAGAGTGGGCCAAGTGGTTTAGTAGGCTTTATTATGACTCTACTTCCCCTTATCTTGATTTTTATTATATTTTACTTTTTACTTATTAGACCCCAACAAAAGCGAATGAAAGAACACCAAAAATTCTTAGCGGAACTGAGACCTGGACAAAGAGTCTATACTTCTGGTGGAGTAGTTGGTAGAGTTACCAAAATTGAAGGAGATATTGTGTGGTTAGAAGTAGACAAGGACATTCAAATACCTGTAATTAAGGCCTATATTGGAGGATCTTACCAACAACAAAGTTAAAGTGCCTTTTTCCACTCTTCTAATTTCTCGAGGGCTCTTTGGGAGAGAAATAAATATTTATCCTTTTTAGAATTTGTCCGCTCCTTGATGGGAGGAAAAAGGCCCCAATTAACATTCATGGGTTGAAAATACTTAGGATCTGCACTTTGAAGGTAATTAACTAAGGATCCAATAGCGGTCTCTGGGGGAGGAATAACTAAAGGTTTTTGCAGATAAAATCTAACCGCATTTAAACCAGCAAGCCACCCCATAGCTGTAGATTCCACATAACCTTCCACACCGGTAATCTGTCCTGCCAAGAAAATATTAGGATAGTTTTTGAGTTGTAAATAGGGAGTAAGGACCAAGGGAGCCTTTACGAAGGTATTGCGGTGGATAGCTCCGAAGCGGGCAAACTCTGCCCTCTCTAAACCTGGAATCATTCTAAAAACCCTTTCCTGTTCATGATATTTTAGTTTAGTTTGAAAGCCTACCATATTATAAAGAGTGCCTTCAATATTCTCAGGCCTAAGCTGAACTACTGCATAGGGTCTTTTACCGGTTCTCGGATCTACCAAACCCTTAGGTTTCATTGGGCCATGTCTTAGGGTATCTTTTCCCCTTTCCGCCATAACTTCAATAGGAAGACACCCCTCAAAGTATTGAGGGTCTTCAAAGGGATGAAGGGGAACTTTTTCCGCGGACATCAAAGCTTCCCAAAAGGACTCGTATTCCTCCTTAGTTAGAGGACAATTTACATACACACCTTGTTCCTTACTATCTCTGTCCGCAATAAAGACCCTTTCCCAATTAATACTATCTCCATAGATTATAGGAGAGAGGGCATCATAGAAGTGCAAAAAGGGGACCGGTAAAAGTTTTAATAGACTCTCAGCTAAAGGCTCACTGGTAAGGGGCCCGGTGGCTATGATTACAATTTTATCTAAAGGCACTTCCTTAACTTCCTCTCTAATCACTTCAATGTTTTTTTCATTGAGAATCCTCTCGGTAATGTATCTTGCAAAGGAGTCTCTATTTACTACCAAAGCTTTACCACCTGGAATTTCACAGGCTTGAGCTGCTTCCATTATGAGGGACCCAAGCCGTCTCAACTCTTCTTTGAGTAGTCCAACTGCTTTTGTTAAATCTTTGGATCGGAGGGAGTTTGAGCAGACTAACTCGCCGAAAAATCCAGTTTGATGTGCTGGGGTGAGCTTTGCGGGGCGCATTTCAAAGAGTTTAACTTTGAGACCCCTTTTAGCAATTTGAAAGGCAGCTTCAGAACCTGCAAGCCCAGCCCCAATGACTAAAATTTCACTCATTAAGTTTAACAAAGCGGGCGACGGGATTCGAACCCGCGACCTGAAGCTTGGGAAGCTCCCGCTCTACCCCTGAGCTACGCCCGCATCTAAAAATTCTGTAAAAAAGAAATACTCAAATATAACAACTATAATCTAAAATGTATCTTTTGCAAGACTTATTGATCTTTATTTGAGTTTGAAGAGGACTCTTTGGTTGAGTCCCGAGATGAATCTTGGTCTTTTCCTTTACGAACATAATCAGTTACATACCAACCTGTGCCCTTAAGGATAAATCCAGTTTGACCGATAAGTCTCCTTACTTCACCTCCACACCTCTCACAACTTTTGAGTGGATCCTCTGTTATCTTTTGCCAAACTTCAAAACTATGTCCACAGGTTAGACACTCATACTCATAAATAGCCATAAAATCACCTCCTTTACTTAATTTTTTTGGATTTAAAATATAAGTCAAATTCTTGAAGATTAAAGGGAGGATTTTAGAGGGCCTTTCCCTTTGGATAGGAGCCTAACCAAACCACTTGGATACAATATTTTTGCATCTCCTCTAAACATTCCTTAACCAATGGGTCTTTAGCATGGCCTTCACAATCAAGGAAAAAGATATACTTCCAGGGTTCGTTCTTGGAGGGTCTACTTTCAATTTTGGTGAGATTGATTTTTCTTAAAGCAAAACTCTTAAGCACTTCATATAGAGCTCCCGGCTTATCAGCAACACTAAAAATAAGAGAGGTTTTATCGTTGCCTGTGGGTTCTCTATCTATTTTTCCGATAATCCAAAATCTCGTGGAATTTCCTCTTATATCTTCAATATTCTTAGCTACAATTTGTAAATGATATAACTTAGCTGCCATGAGACTGGCAATAGCTCCAACACTCTCATCAACTGCCGCCCATTTAGCAGCAAGAGCGGTAGAAGTTACCGCTTCCACAGGAATAGAGGGAAGTTTTTTTCTCAACCATTTTCTGCACTGAGCAATCGCCTGAGGATGGGAGAAAATTTTCTTTATATCTTCAAGTTTTCCTGTCTGATTCATAAGGTGATGGGAGATAGGTTCATAAATCTCACCACACACTTTGAGGCCATACTCATATATAGCATCTAAAGTTGTAGCTACAACACCCTCTATTGAGTTTTCAATGGGAACTACACCAAAATGAACTCGTTCTGAACTGACTTCTTCAAAGACATCAATAATGGTCTCCACAGGAATGAAATCTGCGGAAGTGCCAAAATAGTGCTGAGCAGCAATATGACTAAAAGTTGCTTCAGGCCCTAAGTAAGCTACTTTAGGTTTTTCCTGAGTTGATCTACAAGCTCTTATTATCTCGGAATAAATTACCTTAAGTGTTTCCTCAGGAAATACCCCTTCATTTTTAGCCAGAATACCCTTTAAAATCTCTTTTTCTCTTTCTAAGTCAAAGGTCTTAACTCCCTTTGTTGCCTTTACTTTGCCAACTTCTTGAGCAAGTTTGAATCTCTCTTTAAGAAGGGATACTATCTTTTCATCGATTTCGTCAATTTTTTTTCTTAGCTCTGTAAGCGATTGCTCCACATCGAGAATTTTATTACAATCTACAAGTTGTGTCAATAGCAAAGATACTATACAGTTTTACCTTTTAATACAAAAATCGTCAAATAGTTACCTCACCATGCACATCAATGTTCTATTCTCTTCTTTACCACTCCTGTCTTAATACCCCTCTCTTAATCGCAAAAAATCCCTTTCAAGAAGGGAGCCCATCAGAAGAACTTATTAGACTAATTAAAATTTTGGGTAAGTGTTTCAGCTGGAGTAAAAAATCTTGCTTTTTTCAAAAGAGATATTAAAATCTTGAAATCGTGGAGGTTGGAGGGGTGCCCGAGTGGACGAAGGGGTGCGACTGGAAATCGCATGTACGGGGCACAACCTCGTACCGCGGGTTCGAATCCCGCCCCCTCCGTTTTAATCCTTTGTAATCCTTTGTAATATCTAAAACCTCTTTTTGTAATGGCTTATGGGTAGCCAGACACAAATTAAGTTTCCCTATACACTTTCTCCTCAAGAACTACTTGAACTCTTAGGGAGTTCTCCCACAGGACTTTCGGATAAGGAGGCAAAGGAGAGATTAGGTCTATATGGATACAATGAAATTGAAGAAGAGAAAAAAATTCCCCTCTTTAAACTCCTTCTCTCTCAATTTTTAAATCTATTAGTAATAATACTCTTAATTGCAGCGGGTATTTCACTGTATTTAGGAGAAACTATAGAGGCTTTAGCTATCTTTGCTATTGTCCTACTGGCTGGACTTTTAGGATTTGTTCAAGAATATCAGGCAGAGAAATCTTTAAGGGCTCTCAAAAAGTTGATTTTACCTTTCACCAAAGTTCTAAGAAATGGAATAATTGAGGAAATTCCAGTAAGAGAGGTGGTCCCAGGAGATATAGTGATATTAGAAGCAGGGGATAAAGTCCCAGCAGATGCGAGACTTATTGAGGCTATTGATGTAGCAGTTGATGAATCTATTTTGACGGGGGAATCCTATCCAGTAGAAAAGAATATTGGCCTTCTAAAGGAAGAGGATCTTCCTCCTCATAAACAAACTAACATGCTCTTCATGGGCACCTCAGTGGTCAAAGGAAAAGCTAAAGCAATTGTTACTTCCACAGGTAAGAATACCGAATTTGGAAAAATTGCTCTTCTATTGCAAACGGTGGGCGAAAAAAAGACTCCTCTTCAAGTCAATCTTGAAAGAGCAAGTAAACAATTGGGTATTTACATTATAATTTTAGCCTCTCTCATAGGGTTCATTGGCGTAATGCAAGGGCACCCGCTTTCAGAAATGTTCCTCTGGAGTGTAGCCCTTGCGGTTGCCATGATTCCAGAAGCTTTACCTGCTGTAACCACTATTTCCTTGGCTTTAGGTGTTAAAAGGATGGCTTTAAAAAAAGCTCTAATTAGGAGATTATCCGCAGTTGAAACCCTTGGATCGATAACTATCATCTGTTCTGATAAAACAGGGACCTTGACTAAAAATGAAATGACTGTGAAAAGAATTTTTTGTAATAAAATCGAATTTGAGGTTACAGGAGTTGGTTATGAGCCAAAGGGAGAAATCATCCCTCTCATCCCAACCAATGATGACAACAGAGAAGGGCTCGAACTTCTTTTAAAGAGCGCTGTGCTGTGTAATCATGCAGAGCTTACTTATAATAAAGAAGAAGACCTCTGGTTTATTAAGGGTGATCCCACAGAGGGGGCTTTGATAGTATTGGGAGAAAAATTTGGTTTAAGCAAACTTGAGCTTTCAAAAGAATTCCCCTTGGTTATGGAAATACCTTTCTCTTCAGAGAGAATGAAAATGACCACAATACATAGAAAAAACAACCATCTTTATGTATTCTCTAAAGGGGCTTTAGAAAAATTGTTAGAAAATAGCAAATTTATTTACTGGGACTCACGAATTCAACCCCTTACAGAAGAAATTAGGGAAAATCTTTACCTGAAGGCGCAAGAATTTTATGAGAGAGGGTTGAGAGTATTAGCTATGGGTTATAAAGTCCTTCCAGAAGATAGTTCCCTTGAGAGAGTAGAGGAGGATCTGATTTTTCTCGGTTTTGTAGGTATGATTGATCCCCCTCGGGAAGAGGTTAAGGCTTCCATTTTAGAATGTTTCTCTGCAGGAATTAAACCCGTAATGATTACGGGAGATCATAAAATTACTGCGATGGCTATAGGAAAAGAAATTGGCCTCTATAGAGGTGGCCTAATCTTAACGGGAGAAGATCTAAAGAAACTTTCCCCTGAGGAACTGGAACAAAAGATAGAGAATGTTGAAATCTTTGCCAGGGTTCTTCCTGAAGATAAGTTGAAAATAGTTAAATCCTTTCAGAAAAGGGGTCACATTGTGGCCATGACTGGTGATGGAGTAAATGATGCTCCAGCTCTCAAACAAGCGGACATTGGTGTTGCCATGGGAAAAACTGGCACAGAGGTAGCCAAAGAAGCAAGTGGCATGATACTTCTCGAAGAAAACTTTGTTACTATAGTGAAAGCCATTGAGGAAGGTAGAACTATTTTTACCAATATTAGAAAATTCCTAGTCTATTTAATGACAGGAAACTTTGCTACAGTGTTGGCTTTAACTACCGCTTTACTTTTAAATCTTCCCCTACCTCTAACCGCTCTACAGATTCTCTTTATCAATCTCATAATGGATGGAGCCCCTGCCTTAGCCCTTGGTGTTGAGCCTCCTGAACCTGGCATAATGAGAAGACCTCCCCGTTCTCCAAAGGAAGGAATCTTAGATAAGGGAAGTCTCTTGTTTATACTACTTATGGGCTCTTTCATAGCGTTCTTAATTCTTGGATTATATCTCTATTATCTCACCTTCAACCCTGCTGTCGCAGGAACTGTCTTCTTTACAGGTATTATAACATTCAGGCTTATTAATGCCCTGAACTGTAGATCTTTAAGGGATAGCCTGTTAAAATTGGGATTATTCACAAATAAATGGCTCTTGGCTGCCCTTGGAACTTCCTATGGGTTAATGCTTCTTGTTATCTATTCTCCCTTAAGAGAAGTATTTCATCTACAACCCTTAGGGTTTAAAGACTGGGTAGTTGTAATACTCTGTGCCTCCCTTATACTCCTTGTGGATGAGATTAAAAAAAATTTTTTTCAAAAAAATAATTAAAAGATTAATTTCTGTTGACTTTTTAAAATAATTTTCTAAAATTAACTTATCTATGAATGTTTTAAAAAGTGTTTTACTTGTTTTCAGTTGGATTTTTTTCTTTTATTCTCCCCTATTCAGTTATGAAGATTCTAAGGAGAAGAGGTTAAACCTCTGGCCTTTAGCGGTCTACAATAAAAACAAAGTAAAGGGCTATGAACGAATAGAACTTCTCGGCCCCTTTATAGCTCGCTATAGTTTCGAAAAAGAAAATAGTACTTATATAAGGCCTTTTTACACCTATGTAGAAACTCCTCAGGAAAAAAAGGCCTTTTTTCTATCACCCTTGGGCCTTTATCGCTCCGATAATGAGACAGCAACATTCAAGATAATACCCCTTATAAGCCAAAAAATTGAGAAGCAACCTTCGGAAGAAAAAGAAGGAGCTAAATGGGAGTATTTCCCAATATTTTATGGAAAGACTTCAGATAATAAAACCTATGGTGGAGTTTTCCCCCTTTATGGTAAATTTAAGGATCGTTTTGGGAAAGAGGAAATAACCTTTTTTCTTTGGCCACTCTACTCCAAGGTGACTTATGAATATTATATCGCTCATAATGTCCTTTGGCCCTTTATTAGGGTAACTCAAGCCAAGAAAAAAGAGGATGAAATAAATTACAAAGGCTTTAAAATATGGCCCATTTATGGACATTTTAGTGAAGGTGAAGAGGAGCGCAAATTTGTTTTTTGGCCCTTTTACATTAGAAACACCTTTAGAGATGATATGGGTAACTTTGAAGAAAAGCTTTTGATCTTTCCCTTCTACGGCAAGGAAAAAACTGAGACCTACGAGAAGACCATCTATCTTTGGCCCTTTTATCAGAGGATTTGTGCTCAAGATCCCTATTATGAACAAGTTGATGCACCTTGGCCCTTTTACAGACATATTAAAGGCGAAAAAATTCACGGAAAAAGATATTGGCCCCTTTATGGCTATCTTCAACGAGAAGACTCCTATGACTACTTTTTTCTCTGGCCTTTTTATTTCTACAAGGAAGATCATTTTTCAAAAGGAAATTACAGTTATAAAAGTAAAGAACACCGGTTTTTGCTGCTCTCTAAAAAAAGGGAAGTCTTTGAAGAAAAAAATCTAACTCAAAGTGAGTTTCGTCTCTGGCCTCTGTATTATAATGCTTATACCACAGAGGATAAAAATGTTTTAAAAATTGAGTATTTTCCGGCCCTTTTACCCTTACATGATGAAGGCATGGATAGAAATTATGGTCCCATTTTAAAGCTTTTTGAAAATATTGAAAGAGAAGACTATAAATATACAAAAGTCCTTTGGGGACTATTTAGATATGAAAGAGAGGGAAAACGAGAGGTACAGGAACTGGCCTTTATTTTTAGAAGGGTAAAAGATGAGGATACAGATTATGTGGAATTTTTTGAAGGCCTTCTTGGGATAGGTAAAGTTGAAAAGCGCCCTGTTATTAAAATCTTTTTCCTAAACATCCTCCACTTCAAAGAGGTAACCAATGTGCCCTAAAATAGCCATATATCCCGGAACCTTTGATCCAATAACTAATGGCCACTTAGACTTAATTAAGAGGGCGCTACAATTTTTCGACAAAATTATCTTAGCAATAGGTGAAAATCCTGCGAAAAAACCTTTATTTTCAATTGACGAAAGGGTCTTTATGGCCAAAAAGGCCCTTGAAGAATTACAGCTCTCTCATAGGGTAGAAGTGGAAAGTTTTTCAGGTTTATTAGTAGAATTTGCCAAAAAAAAAGGAGCTTGTGTCATTATCCGAGGATTAAGAGCGGTTTCAGATTTTGAGTATGAGATGCAGTTAGCCCTTATGAATCGTAAGCTTTCTAATTCAATTGATACAATCTTTCTAATGCCCAGCTTAAGATACATTTTCCTTAGTTCTTCAATAATAAAAGAGGCGGCTCAATTTGGTGGTCAAGTAGATGATCTGGTGCCAAAAATTGTAGCGGACAAACTAAAAGAAAAATTTGGTCCGTGTTAAATATTCTCTTTATTATATTACTCATAGCTTTATTAAAATCACAACTTTTCGCAGAGACACGATTGGATTATGAAATTTTTTTTGGACCCGTTAAATTAGGTGAAAGTCAAATAATAATTGATTCTTATAGATACTTAGCCATTGCCAAAACAACAGGTATTGGAAATACTATTTATCCCTACTTTGCCAAATGGATTTCCGAAGTCAATCTTCAGGGGTATCCAGTAAAAACTCAAATCTATTCCAAGGATCGCTTTAAAGAAAGAGAAAAAGTCGTAATCTTTGAGCCCCAACAAAAAAGAGTCCTAATTAATAAAACTTTACCCAAAAAAACAAGCAAAGAAATATTACTATCTTTCCCCTTACATGATGAATTAACCGCCTTTATAGCCTCTTGGCAATTACCCTATCAAAATAACGCCATATTTGAACTTCCTCTTTACATCAAAGAGGAGAGGCACTCAGTCAAAATTATTTTTATAAGAAATTCAGATTGTACCTTTCAAAACAAAATTTTTTCCTGTTACGAAATTTTGGTTCACCTGCCTGAAAAAAGTGAACTCCTGAAAAGATCTAAAGAAGTAAGATTATTTCTCTGGCCAGAGGAAAAAATACCCTTGGAAATAAGGGGAACTTTACCTATCTTTGGAAGTCTATCCGCTAAGTTAAAGAGTTATACCAAGAATTAAAATCGCCTTTTAAGAAATTCTTCCATAAGCCTTCTAAAGGAGACAAAGCTTTCATGTCGGCCACCCCTATCTGGATGCAACTCTTTAATCTTTGCCCTAAAAAGTTTTAAAACCTCTTTTTTCGAAAGAGACAGTAAATCCTCAACTGAGAGATTTAAGCTCGTGGCCAATTCCTGATAGAGGCGGTTTCCCCTGAATTGAAAAATTTTAGGTGTCGCTCTCCAGGGGAGAGCATCAAAATAAAACCAGATATATCGTGATAAATAAGAAGAGAGAACTATATGGGGAGATAAATCCATGAAATATGCAGGGTCCTGGGCGATTTGACAGAGTTGGTCAAGAAAAACATGATCCCTGTTCTCATTAGAATCAATTCTCTGCAAGGAAAAAATAGAGAGTATGTAGCGAACTTTCTCCCTAAAGGATAAACGATCTTCCATATCCCAAAGCATGTTTTCAATTTCATCTCGGGATTTTTGTAGTAATCTTTCAAAAAAGGGGTATCTTTGATTGGCTATTTGCCGTGGATCTCGGTGATCTAATTTTAAAGAAATTAGTCTAACTCTATCAAACCAAAAGATATCTTCTGGTTCATAGTTTTTCTCAGATACTATTTTCCTTTTTTCTCTGTTTAAAGAAAGCCTAACCCATCGTTGAGCTTCAGGTTTTAGAAAAGGATAGAAAAGTTTTTCCAATTCAAATTGATCAGTATGTTTTCCTGCTTTAGCTAATTTTTCTTCTAAATCAATAGAAAAGGCTACTTCACTATAATAAGTTACAAATTCTCCAGGATTTAGACCTAATTCAAGAAGTACTCTACTCTTGTAAAAGGGTGCCTCATAATAGGATTCATTAATGGAAAAGACATATCCCTGAGGGGTTATCTTTCTGCTGATATACATCTGAGGGGGCTGAGCCCCGACTCACCCCCTTAGATTTCCTTTACCTCAATAGAGCCTGTAGGACAGACTTCCACACAAGTCATACAACCTAAACAGTCTTCAGGTCTTGAAATGATGGGCTTATCATCACTCCCCTTGTCGTAAACTTGGGCAGGACAGGAATCAATACAAGCTCCGCAGGCCTCACAGGTGTCATAATTGACGGTAATCTCAAACATAGCACACCTCCTCTATCCTTTGTTTTTATATCTCTCCGCTAAAGATAAAAAATTCTTAGCCCAGTATTTTACACTAAAAGTATGAATATGGGTATACCCTGCAAAAACATTTTTGTAAATAATACCATCTACTCCCTCTAATAAACCAGAACCTCTCTCTAACTGAAAGGCAAACCTCATCCCCTTTTTTTCTCTAATTTCCACGGGATAGGAGTAGTGAAACTCATGGCCCTTTACAATACTTCCTATCTCGTAATAGGGATTAGGAGTCGTCACCTCTGCAACTACATATCCGTGTCCCCGTGGTTTTTTATCTACCTTAAACTTAATGGGTAAAACTCCACTCATAGGGTAGATCTTGTTATTCCATTCAATCTCCTCTCCTAAATACATCAATCCCCCGCATTCTGCATAAATAGGCATCCCACTTTCTGCAGCCTCTTTAACTTCTTTTCTAAGACTGATGTTATCTGCAAGGAACTCTCCTTGAAGCTCTGGAAAACCTCCCCCTAAATAAAGGGCGGATACCCTGGGTAAACTCCTTTGCTCCAATGAATTAATAAAAATAAGTCTTGCCCCTAAAGAGGAGAGAGCATCCAAGTTTTCAGGATAATAAAATTGAAAGGCTGAATCATAAAAGACTCCTATATCCACATCAAACTTTCTCTCAGGCTGTTCATTTAGTGGTGATATCCATAGTGAGGTCGTTTGCTTAGCAATGTCTATAATTGAATCTAAGTTAATATTATTTCTTAACTTTTCTACAAGTTCCTCTGTAAAATCCAATCTTTGCTCCCAAGAGGTAACTAAACCAAGATGTCTCTCCTTTACTGCCTCCTTCAATCTGGGAATCACACCCAATACGGGAACCTCAGTATACCTTTCAATAGCTAGCCTAATGAGGTTTTCATGTCTACTCCTGGCAATATGATTAAGAATCACACCTTTAATTGAAACCTCTTTATCAAATTCAACAAACCCTTTTACCAAGGCTGCAATACTTCGCGTTGCTTTACTGCAATCAACTACAAGAATTACTGGGGTCTTAAGAATCTTAGATAAACTTGCAGTGCTACAGGATCCTTCAACATCTACTCCATCAAACAAGCCCCTATTACCTTCAATGATTGCCAGGTCAGTATCTTTTGATCCCATATAAAAGGAAAATAGATTATGTTCCTCATCAAACAGAAAGAGATCCAAATTTCTACAGGGGTTATTAGCTACTTTGGAATGCCACCCTGCATCAATATAATCAGGTCCTTTTTTAAAAGCAGACACTTTAAATCCCCTTTCCCTCAACAACCTTATCAATCCTAAGGTAAAAAGTGTTTTACCAGAGGCTCCACGAGGAGCAGAAATTATTAGACGAGGAATGTTATAGGATATTTCCATATTAATAAGAACTTTAAAACAGCTTTTAAATAAGGAAAGGGGCTGAGAATAAAATCTCAGCTCCCAAGGAGGTTTATCCTTTAAGCTTTACCGCCAAATTCTTGGATTCATAAACGGATAACGTAATTTTATATAAAATCGTCACTACAAGAAATCCTACAGACCAAACACCTAACGCTATCATTACTTCAGGAAAAGAAGGCTTATAGGGTGTAACAGTTTCAAAGACATTTGGGGTAAAGCCCCCCACCATTAGGGTAATCCCTTTCTCTATCCACACAGATAAAAAGATAGAGAGAGCGCCCAAAGTAAGAGTAGTCTCCCTTCTCCTCAAAGAAGGCACTAAAAGAATAAGTAATCCTACAATTCCTAAGAGAAGTGAGCCCCACATTACCGGCACCCACTCCCGATGTCCCTCGTATCCAAAGAACAGGTATAGAAAAGGTGCCATATGAGAGTGAATTCCACTATAAAAGGCAGTGAAAATCTCAAACAATAAAAAGAGAAGATTAATGATAAAGGCATAAATTACAATCTTGGTGATAGTTTGTATAGCCTTCTCTCCTACATTAAAATTAGCTACCTTTTTGAGAAGTAGAGCAAGGAAAATTAATAGAGCTGGACCGGCGGAAAAAGCGGAGGCTAAAAATCGGGGAGCCATAATAGCTGTGAACCAGTAGTGTCTTCCCGGTAAACCTTGTAATAAAAAAGCGGTTACAATGTGGATGGAAGGACCCCAAAGAATGGCCCAATATATGAAGGGTTTAAGCCAAGAGGGATAACTGGTGCCCTTATACTCCGAATGCAATACAGTCCATCCACAGAGTAAATTTAGGAACAAATAGGTAGAAAGCACCACTAAATCCCAAAAAATTATAGAGTTAGGTGTGGGGTGTAAAAGCACATAAAATACCCTGCTTGGTTGCCCCATTACTACAAAAACGGAAAGCATAGCTATAATTACCGCACCTACCGCCAAAAACTCTGCCAAAATAGTAATTCTACCAAATTCTTTGTAATTATGAAAGTAATAGGGAAGAACAATCATAACCGCAGAAGCTGCCACTCCTACAAAAAAGGCAAGTTGTCCTATGTGAAATCCCCAAGTTAAATCCCTATGAAGACCTGTGATTACTCCCGCTCCATATTGATGTTCTGAATGCCAAAAATAAAAAGCTAACCCTATAAAACTTAAAAGTAAAAGAAGCCACAACCAATACCAAACGCCTCCCTTTAAAGCCTTTTCAACCATCTAACTACCCTCCCTTTTAAATTATGTAAAAAACCTTAGGATTAGTGCCAAGCTCAGGCTTTCTAACCATAATGATGTTTTCTGAGATTACCCTTCTAACCTCAGAATTAGGATCCGCAAGGTTCCCAAAATACATCTTACCCTGTGAAGCCTCTACACAATAGGGTAAAAGCCCCTCATCAAGGCGATGATAGCAAAAAATGCACTTCTCAACTACTCCAAGAGTTCTAGTAGGAAATTCAGGATTTAAAGCCTTTAAATATTCCCTTGGTGGATAAAAGTTATAATTTCTGGCACCATAGGGACAGCCTGCCATACAGAATTTGCAACCAATGCAACGATGCATGTCCTGCATCACTATTCCATCCTCTCTCTTGAAAGTTGCCTTAACGGGACATACCCTCACACATGGTGGATTATCACAGTGATTACAGAGCAAAAGAAAAGGCCTTTTCTTAATGTCTTCACTTATGAATCTGGTTTCCGCGGAGGGGAAACCCCTCATAAAAGTATCCTTCCAAATCCACTTCACCTCTCTATTTTTATCCGGTATATCAGGGACATTGTGGGCTTTATGACAGGCACTTATAACTACCTCAAAGTCACTTTCGCTCTTAAAGGCTCTACTATCTATCACCATAGCCCACTTTACCTTTGTCGAAGAAACCCTTTCTAATCCCTTTAAGATCTCTGAACCTCTGCCCACAAAAACACCACCAGTAATACTCAGTATGGTTCCAGCTAAACCATAACCCGCTATTTTTAAAAATTCCCTCCTTTTTATGCTCATTTTTTCTCCTCCTTCCCTGCAATATGACAATTGAAACAATCTAATTGCACTCCTGTAAATTTATGGCATCTATCACAAAAATTAAGATAATCGCTATGACATTTGAGACAGGTTCTCTGCAAACTCATCACATAGCTCTTTCCATCTAACCCTTTATAATACACCTCCCCTTTTCTAATCTTCTTCTCCCTCCACTCATCCAATAACTTCATATGGTATCCCCTCATGTATTGGGTATCCGCCACACATTTTTCACTCGTTACTGCCTCATCTGGTCCCTTTTCACTTACATGGCAAGTAGTGCACATCCTTGCCTGACCTATATGGGGGTCCTTAGGTGGTAAGGCTTTAAGATTGGCCAAATTAAGCCAAATAGGTGTAGTAAGAAAAAGAATTAGAATGATTATTCCCGGAATAACCTTGTCCAAGTTATACATGTTTATACCTCCTCTTCCACGCCTTTAAGTGGTCTATATCTTAAGTCAGTAGTTCTCTTCTTCTCACCCTCCATTACTAAGGCATTACCTACCAATTCGTGGACGCCCGCTACTTCCACTCCTGGAACCCAATATTTCATAAGTGTGGGAAGCACTGCCCTGTCAATAGCACAAATGCACGCTACAGTATTAACTCCGTAATTTTTATGGACATATTCCACTGCGTTAGCTCGAGGAAATCCTCCTCTCATTCTCATTTCCATATACTCATCCGCATTCAACCCAGAGCCACTTCCACAACAAAAGGTCTTTTCTCTAATGGTATTTTCTGGCATCTCTACAAAATTATTGCATACATTCTTGATTATAAATCTTGGCTCCTCAAATATGCCCATACCTCTTGAGGTATTACAGGAGTCATGGAAGGTTACTATGAGATGGTCATTTCTTGAGGGATCAAGTTTCAGTTTTCCATGAGCAATGAGATCCGCTGTAAATTCACAAATATGAACCACTTTGTGGTCCTTAGCATGTTCAAAAACAGTTCCTGTTATAGGAGATTTGGGCACCTCCAAATAATCAAAGGGGCCAAACCAGGTGTTGTGATACTGATGCCATACCCTCCACATATGGCCGCACTCTCCACCAATAATCCATTTAACCTTAAGTCTTTTAGCTTCTTCATAAATTTTGGCATGTAATTTTTTCGCTAACTCCAAGGTATTGAAAAAACCAAAATTACCACCCTCTGAAGCATAAGTGCTTATAGTGTAATCAAGGCCTATGTGATGAAAAAGGAGCACATACCCCATAAAGGTATAAATTCCCGGTTCTGCAAAGAAGTCCGCAGAAGGAGTTACGAAAAGAATCTCTGCCCCCTTTTGGTTAATAGGCACTTCAATGTTTAGACCTGTAATTTCTGCTATGTCACTCAATAAATATTCAATATTCTCCTTTATAGTATGAGGTTGAAGCCCAATGTGATTTCCCACAAAATGGGAAAATCTTACTGGCTTCATAGCCCAATCCACAGCAATACCTAATTCATGTAAAATCTCCCGCATAATCATTGTTACTTCCGCATGATCTATCCCATAAGGACAAAATACAGAACACCTTCGGCACTCAGTGCACTGATAAAAGTAGTAATACCACTCTTTTAGGACCTCTTCTGTAAGAGGTCTTGCTCCAGCAAGTCTTCCGAAAATCTTTCCAAAAAAAGAAAATTCACCCTTTATGATGGATCTGATAAGTTCTCCCCTCAATACAGGCATATTTTTCGGATCTCCAGTGCCAAGGAAATAATGACACTTATCTGCACAAGCTCCACATCTTACACAAATATCCATAAATAGTTTAAAAGATCTAAATCTTTCCATCCGATCCCTAATAGCTTTCAAAATCCTTTCTTTCCAGTCCTCAGGAAGAGGCCACTTTTCCTCATAAGGTTGCCATTTACCAAGATGAGGCCTTCCCAAATCCTCCATGACTTGAGGTTCCACAGCATAAAGAAATTTTCCTGGTTTAAATTCAGGTTTTGTATCCATCCAGTGGGTAGCTGGCGTTCTATGTAATTGAACATCCTTTATCAAATCTTCAGGTTTGGGCAACTTACTCATCTTCTAACCTCCCCTAAGCTTGTTTTTGAATTTCCTTTCCCCACTCTTCATCTATAGGAATACCTGCTTCTTCCATCACATCTCTAAACTTTTCTTGCCATTCACTATAAGTAGTATACTTTACTGGATAATCCCAAGGATTTACATGTCTTTTCATACGATTATCATTTGGTAGATTTCTGGTAGGACTAAAGAATATACCTACCATATGGACGAGTTTGCTAAAAGGGAAATACACTGCTAAGGAGCTCACAAGAAAAAGATGCACATAAAAGAGCACGCTTATAGGAGCCTCAGGAATTACAGGCCTAAACGTTGCAAGACTAATGGCATAATGTTTTATAGCAAAAATATCAGGTTTAATGGCAACTCTCATAAGTATTCCTGTCACTACTATGCTTATGATTAACAGGAGTGGGAAATAGTCTGAAGCATAGGAAATGTAATTAATCTTTGCATCAAAGAGTCTTCTTAGCAACAAAAAGGCTAAACCAAGGAGTATCAGTAAATCAGAGAGATATAGAGTGGGAAAACCTATTTGGAAAAACCCATCTATCTTTTCTAAAATATTGACAAACTCTGGCACTGGAAAAACAAAAAACCTTAGATGTCTAAGAATTATGATAAGAAAGCCTAAATGAAAAAGAAGGGCACCCAACCATAACCACTTCGCTGAACCATATAGAAGCCTCTTGCCCTCTAAGTCCGCCCTTAAATTACGGAAAAGGCTTCTAAAGAAAAAAACCTCAAAAAACATTCTTAAAGCTACTTCTAAATTATTAGCCGGAGATTCAAGCCTACTTCTCTTGATCCAAGGCAAGCTCTTTTGTTGGCCAGAAGTAGTGGTAATCTTGAAAGGTTGGGGAGATCTTGCCCAATCTACAATTCGATAAATTAAGCCACCAATAAAAACCGCTAAGGCTAAGTAGGGTATAATAACTCCAAAGAAATACTTTAGACCCAAAACTCCAACTCCAAGGAGTGGAATCACTATTAAAACCGCTATTAGTAAAATACTAAAAAGAAAATCATTAAGCCTAACACTCATATGCACCTCTCCTCTATTGATGTTTTTCCCTTTGAACTACTTTCTATTAAGCCTGCTCTTTTCAACAACAAATAATGATGTCTTTTCCATTCATCCACCTTTAAATCATAGAGCCTTTCTTTATATCTCACATAATAATCCGCAAGACGCAAAAGTAAGGCGGAAATCACATCTTCAATTTCCAAGAGGGCATATAGGCCATATCTTTGAACGATCTCTTCCCCCCAAGTCTCCCTCAAAAGGGATTTTAAATCTATTAAAAAATTCAAGGCCAATGAGAGTGTATTTTCTTGGGTGGCTCGCAATTGCGCTAACCTTTCTAAATAAGGATCTAATGATTCAAAATCTAATTCTTCACAAAAGAAATCTAAAATTTTTCTAAAGGCCTCTTCCACCTGATAAGCAAAGGGATTTTGAAAGGGATCCGATCCTCCCTTTATTAGATATGCCTTTGACTCCTCGAACTTATCCCAAAAGAGAGTTATCCAGCGTTTAAAAATATTATCCCTGTTTTCTAAAAAAAACTCTCTTGATACTAATTTCACTCCCCCCTCCTTAGGGGTTTTAATTATACAAAAAAAACCTAAATGTCAAGCTAAATTTTTAGTTAATTTTATACCTCTAAACCCGAATTTTAAACCTTTTACCTAAAAAGTCTCAATAAATTTTTAAGTTTGTTATCCTTTTCTGCGGTAGGAAGGCTACTTTGTCTCAAAATAAATTCTAACTCTCTAATGGTATTTTCATAAACTTGGGTATTAATTCTATAAGGATAGCCATCTTTTCCACCGTGAGCATAAGCGTAATGCACTGGATCTTTCCTACTAGCTTTTACCTCGTATATGAGCTCTGCGGTAAGGGTTAAGGCGCGCAGTCCCTTTGCTCCAAGACCAGGGGTCAAAAGAAGATCTTTAAAATCCTTGGGATAACTTTGATAGGTCTTTTCCAAGACCTTAGGTAAAAGCTCAGGGGAAATATCCTGATAACTTAAGGAATGCTCTCTTTTAAATAAAAAAGAACCTACAGTTCTTATTTCTCTTAAAATCTTAGACAAGGGTTCCTTTAGTAAGTTGAGTATAGATTCTCTTACTCTTTGACTCTCCTTTGCAGTTAGATTTAAAACCTCTGCTTTCCTGATAGGTGAGGCAATGCCTTGATGGGGGTCTTCGAAAAAATTCTTCACGGTAGGTCCATACCAATGATACCTTCGAGCATATAAGGTCCTTTCGTCCATTCCCTGCTGAATAACTACCCATTCCCCCTCTTTCGTGAAAATAAATAAATGAAAATATAGGTCAAAGCCATCTTGAAGGGCGTTGTTATCTATCCGTGCTACTAATCTACTGAGGGTAATAAGATTTTTGATTTCCTCACCCAATCCAGCCTTCTCTCCATATTCCTCAATTTCAGAGGGGGTAGATAGAGCTCGGGCACCCTTTCCGCCACAGATAAACACTCCCCAGTCCTTTGCTTCTGAGCAAAAAGCCTTTTTGATAGCTCCTCCCACGGTGGTTGTTAACCCCGAAGAATGCCAGTCAAAGCCTAAAAGACAACCTAAAGCCTGAAACCACAAAGGGTCAGCTAATCGCTTTAGAAGCTCCTGCTTGCCAAACTCCTGAAGGATAACAAGTATTATGGCTCTACTCAAGCGCACCATCTTTTCAAATAGCCAAGGAGGACACTTACCGGTATGTAAAGGTAAATCAACTGTAGATCTATAAATCACCCTTTCTCTCCCCAAGCCCGCTCTATTTCCTCAAGAATTTTCTTGCAAACAACCTCAGGTTGAGAGGCCTCTCTAATAGGTCTTCCGATCACTATATAATCCGCACCACTCAATATGGCTTCATAGGGTGTCGCCGTGCGCAATTGATCATCCCTTGCCCTTTCCTCCATCCTTATTCCTGGAACGATAGTTATCAACGAGGGTAAAGCCTCTTTTATACGGGCTACTTCCTTAGCAGAGGTTACAACCCCATCACATCGCGCTCTATAGGCTATATAGGCCATCTTTAAAGCTAACTCCTCACTGTGAGAGGCAAGTTCACCATTAAATCCAAGCTCTAAGAGATCCGCTTTATCAAGAGAAGTTAGAATGGTTACTCCAAAAATTTTAAGGCCCCATGGTGAGGTTTTAACCAAATCCTCAATGGCCTTTCTCCCAGACAGAATGTGAACCGTCAAAAAATCTACTCCTAAATTAGAAATAGCCCTTACCGCACCTACCATTGTATTGGGAATATCATGAAGTTTTAGATCAAGAAAGATTTTGGCGGGACTCCTTTTTTTTACTTCCTCCACCGCCCTTGGCCCATATTTAACATAAAGTTCAAGCCCTATTTTAAAAACTCCCACAAAGGGGTTTAAGTTTTCAACCCAAGCAAGAGCCTCATTTAAATCAGGAAAGTCTAAAGGAAAGATAAGTCTTTCCCTGGCTTCATTCATGTTTTAGCTCTTTAATGCTATCCAAAAACTCATTCACATCTTTGAAATCTCGGTAAACTGAAGCAAACCGAATATAAGCTACCTGATCCCAACTCTTCAGGGCTTCCATTACCCTCTCACCTATATAACTTGCGGGAACCTCCTTTTCTCCCCTTTGGATTAAATCGAGCTCTAAATCCTCCACAAATTTTCGAATGGTTTCTTCATCAATTGGCCTTTTGTGACAGGCTTTTCTTATTCCTAAAAGAAGTTTTTCTCTCTGATAGGGCTCCCTCCTACCATCTTTTTTGATTATCATAATATCGAGCTCTAATTTCTCGTAGGTAGTGAACCTATAACCGCATTTTATACATTCCCTTCTTCTCCTAATAGTGAAACCATCCTCAATACTTCGAGAATCAATCACTCTTGTCTCAGGCTCTTTACATTTGGGACATTTCATTAGTCTTCCTGCAAAAAGGGATTAAAGAGTCTCTCCCTTTTAATAGTAGAAGTGGGACTTGGACCATAATCGTGGCCGGGGTAAATCACTGTCTCCTCTGGTAATGAAAGAAGTCTCTCTTTGATAGTCTTAATTAGTTGACGATAATTACCGCCAGGCAAATCCGCTCTCCCTACTCCTCCAACAAAAAGAGTATCTCCTGTAAAAAGAATACCCTCCTTAGGAAGATAAAAGCAGACAGAACCTGGAGAATGTCCCGGAGTATGGATCACTCTTATCTCTATCTCACCCAGACTTAGACTATCGCCCTCTTTTAGTTCCCGATCGGGATTGGGATTCTCGGGAAAGCCCCATAATTTAAAGGTTTGAAAGTTCTCTCTAATCCTAAAAAAATCTGCATCGCTCTGATGAAGTAAAAATGGTATCTCTAACTTTTCTCTTAAGTAATCTACTCCTAAGATGTGATCAGGGTGACCATGGGTCCCAAGGATGAACTTAGGAGTCAATCTTAGTTCACTAATCCTTTTTAAAATCCTGGGATCAGCATCTCCAGGATCTATGATAACTGCTTCTTTAGTAACTTCATCATGAAGAATATAACAACACACCTGCAAGGGACCAACTATGAGTGTCTCTATTTTCATACTTTAAGCTCTGGCCCTATGTATTAATTCTTTCATTTCTTTCACAGCCTCTTTCATACCTACCATTATAGCTCTGGCAACAATACTATGCCCAATGCTAAATTCCTCTATTTGGGGTATGGAGGCAACGGGTCCTATGTTTTCATAATTTAATCCATGCCCTGCATGAACTATAAACCCTAAATCCTTGGCCATATATGCAGCTCTCTCCAATCTATTAAGTTCCTCCATTCTCCTCTCTTCGCTTTTTGCCTCCGCATATGCTCCGGTATGTAATTCCACAACCTGGGCACCCGTTTTTTTAGCAAGTTCCAGGACCTTCTCTTCAGGATTAAGAAATAGACTAACCTTTATGCCTGCCCTATTGAGTTCTCTGACCGCAACTTTAATTTCTTCTACCCTTCCCTCCAATTCTAACCCTCCCTCAGTAGTTATCTCCTCTACTCTTTCAGGCACCAAGGTTACCTGATAGGGCTTTACCTCTTTGGCAAATTTAATTAATTCTGGAGTGTTGGCCATCTCTAAAATTAATTTGGTCTTTATAACCTCCTTAATAATTCTTACATCTCGTTCGTTTATATGTCTTCTATCTAATCTCAAGTGAACCACAATTCCATCCGCCCCTCCTAATTCTGCAAGCACTGCCGCATGCACCGGATCAGGATAATAGGTTTTTCTTGCCTCTCTGACTGTAGCTACATGATCCACGTTCACCGCTAATTTAGCAGGCATATACTCCCTCCCTTTCAAAAATTTTAAAAGTGCCTCATCCGGGCAGAGTCTTTCTATTAAATCTATCTCATTTTTAAGCATAAGCCAAGGGCTGTAAATTCCCCGTTCGTGGTCATACCCCATAAGATGGAGCAAGCCATGAATCATCAGTGCCAACAAATAGTTTTCAAAACTTAGCTCATAAACCCTTGCTTCCTCTTTAGCTCTCTCAAGAGAAATAATTACATCCCCTAAATATTTACCTTTATCCCCTTCCCTGAAAGCCAAAACATTAGTTGGATAATCTCTCTGGAGAAATCTCCTGTTGTATTCTCTTATCTTGTTATCAGAGGTTATAACTATGGTTATTGTTTTCCCAGATAAACCTAAGATACTGAAGGCTTGTTTGAGCCTTTTTTTAAATGAAGTCAAGGTTTTTTTGGAAGAAGGTTCAATCTCCAAGACTTGCAAGTTAATCTTCACAGGGAAAAAACCTTTTTAGCAAAAATCAAATAGCCTGTGTGAGCTATCATTAGGTCTTCTGGTCTCAGTCTTTCGGGATTAATTTTGTAAGGTCTCATAAGGATCTCCCAAACCTCCACATCAACAAAGGGTAATTCTTGCATAGTTCTTAATACAAGTGAGACCTGATTAGTAGTGGGGACAAGGATCCCTAAGGGATGTCCTCCTTTTAGAGCTTTATGGGAAGCTGGCAAAAGCTCCCAGGGCTCTTTCACATCAAGAAAAATTCCATCCACCTCCTCCTCTTCAAAGGAATCTCTTACTTCTTGGTGATGAAAAAGGACCCTCTCTTGAAGCTCAAGTCTTGATAGGTTTTTTTGGGCAAGTTTAATAAAAGCTTCTTCCCTTTCATAGGAAAATACTTTGCCCTTTTCACCTACAAAATAGGCTAATGCACAAGTAAGGGCTCCTGAACCACACCCACACTCTAAAATCCTTTTCCCCTCCCCAACCTCAAGTTTTAAGAGAATTAAACCAATGTCTTTGGGATAAAGTATTTGGGTTTTTCTTTCAACCTTTAGTAAAAAGTCATATATCGTTGGTTTAAGAATATAAAAATCACACCCTCTTTTTCCTTGGATCTTTTCTCCATAATTTTTTCCCTCCAATTCCGTTAATTCAATAAAGTCTTTGTGGGTGTGAAAATAACCCTCCTTGATCTTAATTAGATGTCTCTTTCCCTCTGCAAAAAGCACTACATAATCCCCTTTCTTCAAGACCATAGAGAATTCTTAGGTCTCCAAAAAAACTTTAAAGGCTTTATAGGTCATAAAGAGATCTCCCTTATGAAGGATTTCAAAGGGAGAATGCATAGAAAGTAAAGGTGGACCAATATCCACGATATCCATCCCATAGGAAGCAAAGTATTTAGATACAGTCCCTCCTCCTCCTTCATCCACCTTCCCCATGGAACAAACTTGATAAACAACCCCTGCTTTATCAAAGATATCTCTGAGATAGCTTACATATTCCGCATGGGCTTCATTGGCCATATATTTTCCACCATGTCCTGTATATCTACTGATCACCACCCCATATCCAACCTTGGCATCGTTTAGTTTGTCATGAACCTCCAAATAATTCGGATCAATACCTGCGGTTACATCCGCAGAAAGCGCCTTAGTGTGATGCATAATTTCAAAAAATATATCCGGAGTAGGACTAAGGTGTTGGGCTTTAATTAACTGGTAAATAAGTCTTTCAAAAATTCTACTCTTGGCACTGGTATTCCCCTCAGACCCAATTTCTTCTCTATCCATAAAAAGCACTAAGGTAGTATAGTGAGGCCTTTCAACCGCCAGAAATGCTTCAAAACTGGCAAAGGAGCAAACTCTATCGTCTTGTCCATAACCTCCCACAAAGGCCTTATCTAATCCCACAAATCTTGCCCTACCTGCAGGCACTGCAAAGATCTCTGCGGAGACAAAATCCGCTTCATCAATATCATAATGTTCCTTTAAAAGCTTCAGTATCCTTTTTTTGACCCTATCCTTCTCTTCTTTCTTTCCTTTACCTTTTTTCTCTAAGGGTATTCCACCAAAGAGTATGTTTAGATTTTCCGCAGGAATTGCCTCCGCTAATTTTTTATCCTCCTGTTTTTTTCTTGAAAGATGAGGGAGTAAGTCGCATATGGTAAACACTGGGTCCTCCTCCCTTTCCCCAAGGACAATCTTAATCAGAGTTCCATCCTTTTTTACTACCACTCCGTGTAAAGCTAAGGGCATCGCAACCCAGTGATATTTCTTTATACCACCATAATAGTGGGTCTTTAAAAAAGTGAGATCCATATCCTCAAAAAGAGGATGAAGCTTTAAATCAAGACGTGGTGTATCAATGTGGCTCACAATGATTCTAAGTCCCTCTGTCAAAGCTTTACTGCCCATTCTCCAACAAGCCAGAAACTTATTTTTGTATATAAAAAACCCTTTATCCTTTTCTTCCTCTTTAAAGCCTCTCTCTTTAAGTGCTTCCACAAAATACTCCACACACTCTCTCTCAGTCTTGTTATTAGATAAAAATTCCACATAATTATTGGCAACTTCCTCTATTTCTCTTTTCTCTTCCTCACTAACTAAGGCATAAACATGTTCATTTTCCATAGATAACCTCCCATATAATTTATATTGCTTCTATTATACATTAAATCTATGGTAAAAAAATATCAGTTACCTCATCTATAATTCTAAATAAAAATTATACCCAAAAGTTTACTCTAACATACCAAAGCTCTTGCCAAACACTACCAAAAAGCCTCCCTGCAACATCCTAAACCTACTCCTATACTTCCTCTTTTCTCTCTACACACTCAACTCATCTACCTCAACTACCTTCACTCTTATTACGACGGAGGGCTCTCACAGGCTCTAAATCTTTTCTATAAATAGACTAATCTTCCCGTGGTAAAAACAAAGAGGTGCAAACAAAATGTGCAGGCAAAGAAGTAGGAGTAAGACCTAATAAGAAAGCTCATTAAAGAAAATATTTATTTGAGAGAACCTTTAAAATGTTCCGCTACCACCTTGCCTCTCAAACTAAAATCAACCAATGCCGAAGATAAATACCTTCTTATGATTTACTCTGTAGCCCTTTGCCCTAAGTCAAAAAGACTCTCTTCCTAAATCCCTATCATGTGACCTTATTTTCCCTTGTTTTTGGTCATAGAAAGTTGAAGGAGGGATAGAGCATCTCTCAGGTTAATGACTCAAAAAGAGGGGCTTTGGACGGGAGAGTTTTTGCTTGTAATTCAGGTTCTTTACATGCTGGCAATTTTCTGAGTCTTGTAGTTTTAGTTTCAAGAGTTTTTTAATCTTTTGAGAGGCTCAAAAGTAGAAGCCTTTGTATTTTTGGTCTTTGCTTGTCAAGAGTTTGCTTGGAGATTCCGTATAATCCTTTAGTAGCAGTAAAGGAGTTGTTTGGCAACTCAGCTTCAGAGAGGATTTGACTGACCGATCCACCGTGCGCCCCTAATGGTTCTCTCAAAAGCAATTTTTGTTAATAGTGAATTTTTCATTAAAATATTCAACTTTTGGACCTCTTATTGCTCTATCGACACCTGCAAGCACATTAATTACTTCTACTATCTTATTACCCTTAGCAGTAATTGATAAATTCATTTGCAGCACATCAGATTGAACGTTTTTTTCTTCCTTCCAAAGTAACATAGATACGCGTTATTTTGTGATGCATAAATTTTTCCTGAGCATAGGCAAAGGATTAAACAAACGGGCTTGGGGGGATTTGAACCCCCGACCCCTGGCTCCGGAGGCCAGTGCTCTGTCCGCTGAGCTACAAGCCCATCTCCAAAAGCTCTTTTAAAAATACCGCTAAATCCCTTATCTCCTCTTGTGCTTGAGGTATGGCCCTTTTCTCAATAAAGTCCTGCCACACCAGTTCAGGCCCAGTTGCCAAAAGTGTGGTCGCCACACCCTGGGGCACAACAAATCGAGCACTTTCTCTCTTTATATTCTTAGTGATATCTCTATAAATTTCCAACCCCTTTTGGATAACTTCGTAATATTTTTTTACATCATTCTCTTTGAAGGCTTTAGGAATTACAAATTTATCAACTTTAGTATAGCGATGCGAGCGTTGATTAAAATTTAACCAGGTATGTCTTACATACTGATGACTAAAAATTCGAGAAAAGTGGTGAGTCACCACTGCCACCCACTTAAAGGGATATTCTTTAAAACTACGCAAAAGTATTACCTCAGGCTCAGCAAAAATACTGTCTTTCTCTGTAAGATAGGAACTATCGAGCTCGGAGAGTTTTCCTCGATAAGTGATCTGATAGTTCTTGGTCAATATTACCTCAATTTCCGTCAAATCTGGTTCTTGATTTATTAAATACAAAAACTCCTGATCTGGAAGGGTTTCTGCTAAGTGTCTTAAGTTAAAAAGAGCAAGCTTTTTTTCCTCATCCCAGAAAACTTTATAGAAATTTTGGGCAAGAGCAAGTTTTTGGTATAAAGAGAGATCCTCAAGATTAACAAAAAGGGGGGTGTGAGCAAAGACACTAAAATGTCCTGCCTTTTTAAGATGGAGAAGAAAACTTTTGAAACGCTCAAAATCTCTAAACTTTTCTTCATCAAATAACAAGAGAGGATGGGTTTCTGCGTAGCAGATCCTTGCTCCCAGATAACTAAATATGAGAAAGGTTCTTAAGGCACCTCTATCTACTCTCTCTACGAGGAGTTTAGCAAGCTCTTTTTGTCTCTGTCGAAACTCTTTGAGGTTCATTTATAACCTCCTGTAGAGCCAAAGCCACCCCTTGAATTTTCCGCTAATTCACTGGGATCACCCTCGATCAACTTTGGTGAGGCAACCATTATGAATACCGCCTGGGCGATCCTTTCATAAGCTTGTATTGTCGTTGCCTCTTCTCCTAAGTTAAACACTGGTATTTTTATTTCATCCCTTTCACCACAATAGTCAAAATCAATGATACCTGCAGAATTGGGCATGATAAGATTCTTTTTCCTAAAAAGAGAGGATCTGGGAAAGACAAAAAGGGCGTAGGGAGGTTCCGCTTTAACAACTAAGCCCGTTCTTATCAAAGCAAAGCCCTTTGGCTCAATAACTGTCTCTTCTAATGAAAACAGATCGTAGCCCACTGAGCCGGCAGTAGATCTCTCAGGAAGTTTTGCCCGAGGGTCTATTCTCCAGACTTTAATAATCAAAAGTCTTACCTCAACGAGAATTTTTCAGAAAAAAAGATAATTTAGTCAAGGCCATAGGGAAGGAAAAATTTTCAATTTTAATATCCTGATCCTCAGTAAAAAGGGGCGTGGAGGTTAAATTAAGAATAGCTTTAATTTTCTGGCTCAAAAAGGCTTCTAAATATTCCTCAGGCTTGTCTTCTGAGGTAATGATGGCCATATCCACTCGTATGGCTTTTGTAACATAACTTATTTGATCCAAATTATAGATTGAAACTCCGTTTATTACTTTACCTATGTTTTCTTCTCTGGTATCAAAGGCAGCCATGAAATAAAACCCTTCTTTTTGAATATCTCTGTTGTTCAAAAGGAACTCTCCAAGTGGTGATAACCCTCCTAAAACAAGATTCCATTCTTCGGTTCTACCCAAAAATTTCTTCAAACTAAATTTTAAACTTTTGACTGAATAGCCTACCCCTTTGGTTCCCAAATTACCTACATAACTTAAATCCTTTCGCAACTGGGCAGGATTTACCCCACATCTCCTAGCTAAATCCTCAGAGCTTATAGATTCAATCTTTTTCCTCTCCATGGATTCAAGGACATTTAAATAAATAACCAATCTGTGTAAAGTATTCTCTGGTAAATTTTTGATTTTCATATTTCACACTCCAATACTTTCTTTATATTCTCCCTGAAGGGAGGATAAATTATTCCCCGTTCTGTGATAAAGGCACTAATCAGGGAGGCGGGAGTGATATCGAAAGAAAAATTTAAAGCACAAGCCTTAGTGGGGGCTATCCTTTTTCCCCAACAATAGAGAACTTCCTTTTCTGAACGCTCCTCCACCGGGATCTCTTCTCCAGAGGTTGTGCTTAAGTCAAAGGTGGAACTAGGGGCACAGACATAAAAGGGAATCTTGTGAAAATTGGCTAATATTGCTAAGGAATAGGTGCCAATTTTATTGGCGGTATCACCATTTTGGGCAATTCTGTCCGCCCCTACAACTATTGCTTGAATCAGACCCTTTTGCATCAAAAAACCAGCGGAATTATCAGTAATAATTCTATAAGGAATTTTAAGTTTACTTAACTCCCAAGCGGTAAGTCTTGCCCCCTGAAGATAGGGCCGAGTTTCATCTATCCAAACCTCAATCTTTTTCCCCGTCTCCAAGGCCCTTCTAATAACTCCTAAGGCGGTCCCATAGCCACCGGTTGCCAAAGCGCCAGTATTACAGTGAGTAAGAATTCCACCTTCGGGAAGTAACGGTGCACCTAATTCTCCCATTCTAAGATTTGCCAATATGTCCTCTTGCCAAATTTCTAAAGCCTCAGCTTTTAATTTCCCAAGTAAGACCTGTAGGGTCTTCTCATCTATCGTCTCTGTCTCTAAAGATGACGTAAACTTCTCATAAATTTTTTGCATCCTTGATAGAGCCCAAAAAAGATTTACCGCCGTAGGTCTTGAACTGGCAAGTTTGTTTATTACTTCGGTAAAGTATTTATCTAACTTAGCCTTGCTTATAGGCTGAAGCTTCTTCTTTAAAAGTTCCTTTAGAGCAATATAAACCCCTATAGCACTGACAATACCAATGGCTGGTGCTCCTCGCACCAACATATCTTTAATTGATCGAAAAACCTTTGTCAAAGTATTAGCTTTAAAATATATCTCTCTTTCTGGTAGCTTCCTTTGATCTAAGATATACAGAGCATCCTCAGACCAATAAAAGGCACTGATTTTATCTGAGTAATTGGGTTTGATTAATCTTGCCTTTTCGATTCGCAACTACTGCTCCAAAAGCTCAGCTATGATTTTATTTACAAGCTTAGGATTGGCTTTACCTTGGGTTTTCTTCATAACCTGTCCCACAAAGAAGCCGAGTAACCCTTTTTTGCCTCCCCTATATCTTACCACCTCTTGAGGATTTTCTGCTAAAACCTCCTCACAAACCTTCCGAAGAAATTCTTCAGAGCTCTCCTGCACTAACCCCCTTTCTTCCATTACCCTCTTAGGTGACAGCCCCTTTTCGTAAACTTCAGGAAAAACCTGTTGTTTAGCTAAAGTAATGGAAAGAAGCTCCTTATCTACCAACTCCAAAAGCTCTGCAATATGAGCTGGAGTTAACTTACTCTGAGAAATATCTATTTTGTCTCTATTTAAGTATCTTAAAACTTCCGTAAGGATAAAATTAGATAGGGCCTTGGGATTGGGATAAATTTTAAGAGTATCCTCAAAGAAGTCAGCTAAAGTTTTTTCCTCCGTAAGAATTCCTGCCTCATAGGAACTAAGGTTATATTCTCTCTCAAAGCGTTCCTTTCTCCGCAAAGGTAACTCTGGTAAAGACCTTTTTATTTCCTCAAGAAAACTTTCCTCAAGCTTAATTTCAATAAGATCAGGATCAGGAAAATAACAGTAATCGTGGGCTTCTTCTTTGCCTCTCATAGGATGGGTAGTTTGGGTGGTTTCATCGAAAAGTCTGGTCTCCTGGATAACCTCCCTTCCCTCCAGTAAGAGGCCAATCTGACGCCTAATTTCGTAGGAAAGCGCCCTTTCTACATGTTTAAAGGAATTCATATTCTTTAGTTCCACCTTTGTGCCAAATTCTTTTGAACCTTTTGGCCTCACTGAAACATTAGCATCACATCTTAAACTTCCCTCCTCCATATTTCCATCACATATTCCCAAATATCTCACGATGCTTCTCAAGGTTTTTAGGAATGATACTGCTTCCTCCGGAGAATAAATCTCTGGTTTTGAAACTATTTCTAATAGAGGAACTCCAGTCCGATTGAAGTCTACATAAGAGTAGGGTAGGTTTTCATCATGCACCAATTTCCCAGCATCCTCTTCAAGATGAATTCTAGTGAGCCCAATTCTCCTCCTATTTCCATTTACCTCAATCTCTACTTCACCACCCTCAGCTAAAGGAAGATCATATTGAGAAATTTGATAGTTTTTTGGTAGATCCGGATAAAAGTAATGTTTCCTTGCCATTACGGAATAAAGATTTATTTTACATCCCAGCGCAAGAGCTAATTTTAAGGCATACTCAACAGCTTTTTTATTGATCACTGGTAAAACTCCGGGCTGACCGGTGCATATGGGACAGATCTGAGAATTTGGATGTGAACCAAATTTTGTAGAACAGGAACAAAAGAGTTTACTTTGAGTGCTTAACTGAACATGAACCTCCAGACCAATTACTGCTTCAAATTCCATGAAAACCTCTATTTGTTAAATTTTTATTAATCTAACCCAAAATATAGTCCTGTCAACAACTTTCATGAATTTAACTAAATTCATTGTTTCTCATTAAAAGCAGAACTTAACTGATGCACGCTAATTTTGTATGAATTGCAAAAGGAATTTACCAATTATTCTGATAGTGACTCACTGACAAAGGGTAACCTCCTCATAATTAGAACTTAAAAGGCGGGTTAAAAAACTTTAAATTGACAAAGATTTTACTTTATGTAAAATGATTTTAAAAATTAGGGAGGATGCAATGCTTGAAGGGAGGATTGCCTTAGTAACAGGTGCTTCAAGGGGGATAGGTAGAGCCATTGCTATAGAATTGGCTAAAGCAGGAGCAGAGGTTATAATAAATTACTTGGGATCAGAAGCTAAAGCTCAAGAAGTAAAAGAACAAATTATCTCCATGGGAAAGAAGGCCCATCTTGCCCCTTTTGACGTATCCAATTTTGAGGAAGTGAAGGATGCTATTAAAGACTTAGAAAAAAAAGTAGGGACAATTCACATCTTAGTTAATAATGCAGGTATAACCAGAGATCAACTCTTTCTTAGAATGAAAGAGGAAGATTGGGAGGTGGTGCTTCGGACAAACCTGTTTTCCGCTTTTTATGTCACTCAAGGGGTATTGCCTATGATGTTGAAAGCTCGCTGGGGAAGAATTATTAACATTTCTTCGGTAGTAGCCTTTACTGGGAATCCAGGACAAGTTAATTATGCCTCCGCAAAGGCGGGACTTATAGGCTTTACTAAAGCTCTATCCTTAGAGGTAGCCAGTAGAAATATAACTGTTAATGCAATTGCTCCAGGATATATAGCAACTGATATGACAGAAAAGCTTCCCGAAGGGGTAAAGGAAGCCTTTTTAAGGGAAATTCCGCTAAAAAGGGCAGGTCTTCCCGAGGAAGTAGCTCATCTGACAGTTTTTTTAGCCAGTGATCTTGCCTCTTACATTACGGGAGCTGTTTTTCACATAAACGGTGGTCTCTACAGAGGATAAAGGCCTGCTATTCATTGATGGTTCTTACGGAGAAGGAGGCGGTCAACTTCTCCGTAGTGCACTATCCCTCTCCATTATACTAAATAAACCCTTTAAGATTAAAAACATACGAGCAAATAGACCAAAACCTGGGCTTCAACCTCAGCATCTCACCTGTGTTAAAGCCTGTCAAAGAATATCTTCCGCCCTCGTAGAGGGTGATCACCTTGATTCTCAAGAATTAATCTTTATTCCAACGAAAAAGCCTGAAAATAAACTTTACCACTTTCAAATTGGCACAGCGGGCTCAACCTCTCTCCTCTTTCAAACCCTTCTATATCCTTTAGCCTTCTCACAAGGGGGGACTCTCCTTTTAGAAGGGGGAACCCATGTTCCCTATAGCCCCTCCTATCACTACTTAAAAGAGGTTTTCCTCCCACTTGCAGAGCTCTTCGGATTTAGGGCCAGCCTTGAACTTGAGAGAGTTGGATTCTATCCAAGGGGTGGAGGAAAAATTAGGGCAAAGGTTTGGCCTATAAAAGAGATAAAAGTTCCTAAGCTCTCTCCGGGTTTTAGAGTGGAAAGGCTGAAAATCTTAAGTCTTATAAGTGAAGAACTGCCGGAGCATATTATGGTGCGACAAGCAAACTCTGCGCTTCAGATTTTAAAAGAAAATAACCTTGAGGGAGAGGTCTATTTTGAAAAGGTAAAAAGTTCTTCCCCGGGAACTGAGCTCTTAATTGTTGCTATAAATGGTCTTAAGAGAGCTGGATTTTCCTCTCTTGGAAAAAAGGGGCTTCCTGCAGAGGAGGTAGGAAGAAACACTAGCCACATGTTATTAAAATTTCTGGAGACATCTGCTCAATTTGAAGAACATCTCGGAGACCAACTACTTCTACCAGCGAGTCTCTGCCTTCTTCAAGGAAAAGATAAATCTTTTCAATACAGCGTCTCAAAAATAACTAAACACCTTCTAACTCAAGCCTGGCTAATATCTCAATTCTTAGAAAACATTAAAATCACCATAGAAGAACCAGGGAGGGTTCTCATTGAAAGAAGATAAGGAAGTCTTAGAAATTCTTAGTTTTTTTTGGGATAGAAATCCCTTCCTAAAAGTTCTACCCATAGAGGACTGGGAAAAAGCCTATGCCTCAGGAAAATTAATATTCTTTACTTGGAAAGAACATCAATTTTTTAGACTAAACAAAGAGTTTAAAAATTATCCCGTGGGGACCTTTTTCAATGATACCCTTCTGGTAAAAGGTTATCCCTCCATACCAAGGATCTATGTTCTTCAAACGGGCTTAAAAAGATATTTACAATATCCCTTTTACGCAGAAGAAAAAATAGAGGGCTATAATGTCAGATTAGTTAAGGTTGGCCACGATATACTGGCCTTCACGCGAAGAGGTTATGTGTGCCCCTTTGCAACTGACAGATGGGAGGAATTTCTACCCCGAGCTCCAGAATTTTGGAGGGAATTCCCTGATTATATAATCTGTTGTGAAGTTGCTGGACCGGAAAATCCCTTCGTAAGCGAGTGGCCTCCACAAGTAAAAGAAGACATTCAATACTTCGTCTTTGACTTTGCCAAGATTGGAACGGGAGAATTTTTACCTACTTCTCAAAAGAGAATACTTCTCCAAAAGTATCAACTAACACATCCTGAAATCCATGGTCCCTTTGATCCAGAGGTTGATTACCAAAAAATAAAATTTCTACTCAAGAGATATCATGAAGAGGGTAGAGAAGGAGTAGTCTTCAAGCCCGAAAAGGAAGGAAGCAGAGTAAAATATGTCACTCCCTATTCTAATCTTAACGACTTAAAGGTTGTCTTTCCCTATTTAGGAGAAGTGGAACCAAACTACATTAGTTTAAGACTTATTAGGTTAGCCCTAAATCTACTGGAATTTGAGGAATATAAAGATGAGGTATACAAAGTTTTAGGGAACTATCTTTTCGAAGAAACTTTAAGATTACTCAAAAAAAAGGAGATTTTGGAGGAATTCTTTCAAGTGCGCTTCAAAAGGGAAGAAAATTTTAATGCCCTACTTGCCCATTTTAAATTAGCCAGAGTTAATGTGGAAATACTTGAAAAAGATTGGAAAGAGGGCTATCTTGTGGTAAGATTTAAGAAAATATACCCAAGAGCCACTCAATTTTGGGGGCATAAACTGGAAGGTTGGGGGGAAATTGACTGAATATTATCCAATTTTTCTTAAACTCAAGGATAAATTGTGTGTAGTAATTGGTGGAGGTCAGGTTGCAGAGAGAAAGATTCTCTCTCTTCTATCTTGTCAAGCTCAAATTAGGGTGATCTCTCCAAACTTAACTCCTAAGTTGAGAGACTTAGCGGAGAGAAAGAAGATTGACTGGGAAAGTAGACCCTATCAAGAGGGGGACCTTGAAGGCGCTTTTATAGTAATTGCAGCTACTAATGATCCTGAGGTTCAGGAGAGAATCTTTCAGGAGGCTGAGAAGCGTGGTATACCCTGTAATATAGTAGATAAACCTTCCCTAAGCTCCTTTATTGTTCCTTCAACTATAAAAAGAGGAAATTTTGTTTTGGCTATTTCCACTGGTGGTGCAAGTCCTGCCCTAGCGCGCAGATTGAGAGAAATCTTAGAAAGAGAATTCGAAGAAGAATTTGAAATTTATGTAAGACTAATGGGTAAAATTAGGGAGAGCCTATTAAGGATGCCTCTTGACCCTGCGGAAAAGGAAGTGAAAATTCAAAGATTAGCTTTAGCTCCTCTTTGGCAATACATTAAAAGGGGTTACTGGCATCTAATTGAAGTTATCTTAGAAAGGGAAAACTTGAAAGAAATTATCCCTGAGATTGTTTCCTTTTGTACTTTTGTAGAGTCTCCAAAGATATAAAAAAGCAGGGCTAAAGATTTCAGGCTTCTCCTCTATTAGACTCTCTAATTCTTGAAGGCTGAAGAACCGCCCTTCACTAATTTCCGAAGGGTTTGGTTTTGGAATTCTATCGGTTTTAGCAACAAAAAGAGTGACACATTCCCAATTGGTCTCCTGACAGGGGGGCACTCGGGCAATCTCCTCGAGTTTAACCTTTATATTCAACTCCTCTTTTAATTCTCTTTGGGCAGCAAAAAATAAAGGTTCCCCTGGACTTAAATGCCCTGAGGCAGAGGAGCTCCACAAACCTGGATTTTCCTCCCGATCAAGATTTCTTCTCTGTAAGTAAATTTCTCCTTTAGAATTAAAGAGAAAAATATGCACAGACCGGTGAAAAAGCCCCCGTGCATGAACCATACCTCGAGATAATACTCCAAGTGGTTGACAATTTTCATCTACCACCTCTATAGGCTCACGAATGATCCTTTCTAAGCTTTCCTTAGGCTTTCTGCCTCTCTTTTTTCTCTCACTCATTTGTTTCCCTGTTGTAAAATTTTATCACTAATTTTCTTACTTCATCTAAATGTGAAACTTTTATAAATTTAATTTGTGATCTAAGATCCTCTGGTATTTCTTCGAGATCCTTTTCATTTTGAATGGGAATTATAACCTGAGTAATACCCTTTCTTAAAGCTGCAAGGGCCTTCTCTTTGATTCCACCTACAGGCAAAATCTTTCCTCTCAGGGTGATCTCTCCAGTCATAGCATAATCCCTAAAGACAGGTTTTTTGGTCAGAGCGGAAATGAGGGCTATGGCCATAGTGACACCTGCACTTGGGCCATCCTTAGGAATAGCTCCAGCAGGCACATGAAGATGAAAATCATATTTCGTATAAAACTTAGGATCAAGATTAAGCTCTTTACTTATAGATCTGATGTAAGATAGAGCTGCATGGGCACTTTCTTTCATAACATCCCCTAAGGATCCCGTTAAAATTAAATTCCCCTTCCCAGGCATAACCAATGCTTCTACATAAAGGACCTCCCCTCCATGGGGTGTCCAGGCAAGCCCAGTAGCTACCCCAATCTCGTCTTGGGTTAATCTCATCTCTTCAAGGTATTCTGGTGGCCCCAGATAGTCCTTCAAATTTTCTGGGGTAATCTCAAAGGGGCCCTCTTCCCCTTCGGCCTTCTTTCGAGCTATTTTTCTACAAAGAGTAGCCAACTTTCTTTCTAATTCCCTTACTCCTGATTCAGAAGTGTATTCCTCAATAATCCTTAAGATAACCTCCTCAGAAAGTTGGAGATCTTTCTTCTTTAAGCCATGTTCCTTCAATAATTTCGGTAATAGATGTCTGTTAGCAATCTCTAATTTTTCTTTAAAGGTGTAACCTGAAAGATAGATTACCTCCATTCTGTCTAAGAGCACCTTGGGAATGGGTTCAATCATATTGGCAGTGGCTATAAAAAGGACCTTTGATAGATCAAAGGGCACATCTAAGTAATGATCCACAAATTCCCTATTTTGTTCGGGATCTAATACTTCGAGCAGGGCAGAGCCTGGATCTCCATGAAAATCACTACACAACTTATCTATTTCATCCAAGAGAAATACTGGATTGTTAACTCCCGCTTGTTTTATTCCCTGTATTATCCTTCCTGGCATGGATCCCACATAGGTTCTTCGATGACCACGAATCTCCGCTTCATCCCTTACTCCACCCAAAGCCACTCTCACAAACTTTCTTCCCAGGGCACGAGCGATGGATTTTCCAAGACTGGTTTTACCCACACCAGGTGGCCCAACAAAACAAATAATAGCTCCCTTGGCATTGGGATTCAATTTTTTGACTGCTAAAAATTCCAACAACCTCTCCTTTATTTTCTCAAGATCATAATGATCTTCGTCCAAGATTTTCTTCACATGTTTTAAATCCAAATTATCTGTCGTAGAGATGTTCCAGGGAAGCTCTAAAAGCCATTCTAAATAATTTCTAATTACCCCTGCTTCTGCGGATTCTGCAGGCATCAGCTCTAATCGCTTCAGCTGTTTTAAAGCCTCTTCTTCAACCTTTTTTGGCATCTTAGCTTTTTTGATCTTCCTTTTTAGCTCCTTAAGGTCCGATTCTAAGTCCTCTTCCTCACCAAGCTCTCGCTTAATAGCCTTTAGCTGTTGTCGAAGAAAGTATTCCCGTTGAGTTCTGCCCATCTCTTCCTGAGCTTCACTCTGTATCTTGTTCTGTAAAGTGGTGATTTCAATTTCCTGTAGAAGGATCTTAGAGATTTTACTTAGCCTCTCCCTACCCTCAAGTGTCTCAAGCAGTTCTTGAGCAGTAGGAACCTTTAATTTAAGATAGGCAGCAACTAAATCAGCCAACCTACCAGGTTCCTCCATTGATTGAATAACATGGCTCAGCTCTGGATTTTGAATTCCCTTGAGAGATAGCAATTTCTCAATATTTGACTTTACACTTCGCATCAGAGCCTCTATATCAGGTGTGATAACCTCAGGCTCTACCTCTTTACATGGTTCAATGGCTACCTCAAAGAAAGGTTCAATTTTCAAGTAATCCTTTATTTCCACTCTAGACAGGATTTGCACAATCACTTTTTTCCTATTTTCCGATAAACTTATAGTCTTTAAAATAATTGCTAAGGTTCCAATTTTATAAATGTCCTTTTGTTGGGGATTTTCCAAACGCGGGTTCTTTTGAGTGGAAAGCACGATGAGATTCTCCCTTTTTTGAGCCTCCTCTACCGCCCTGAGAGATTTAACTCGTCCAACAAAGAGAGGAACCACCATGGAAGGGAAGAGAACCATATCCCTTATGGCCATTAATGGCAGATTTTCGGGCACATCAATAACTTCCCCCTCTGGTAATTCTTGGAGATTGAATTCCTGAGACTCCTTCATCTTCTCTTCTTCCCTTTAAATTTTTTTTTCAAGCCAATTTTTGCAATTATTTTAAAAGTTAAGTCCTTTAATCCACTCTTTCAAGATAAAATGAAGTCTTTATCTCCCCATCAAGCATTTCTATGATTCTTTTGGTCCCTTTAGCCAAATTCAGGTCATGGGTAACCATTATAATTGTCGTCCCCCTTTGATTTATCTCACGAAAGATCTCCATGACCATATGTGTATTTTTACTATCTAAATTTCCAGTAGGTTCATCACAAAGTAAAATCTCTGGATCGTTAGCTAAAGCCCTTGCGATGGCAACTCGCTGCATTTCTCCGCCAGAAATTTCAAAAATTTGACGCCTCTCTTTCCCCTTTAGTCCTAAACGTTCTAACAGTAGAATTGACCTATCTTCAGCCTCTTTAATAGAGAACCCCCTTTTTATCTGAGGCGCCATAACATTCTCTAGCACATTTAACTCTGGTATTAAATAATGAAATTGAAAGACAAACCCTATAGTCTCATTACGAAACTTACAAATCCAATCTTTATTAGAGAAGTCAATAACTTTATTATGATAATATATATTTCCACTGGTAGGCTTATCTAAAAGGCCCATAATATACAACAATGAACTTTTACCTGAGCCAGAGGGGCCCACAATGGCTACAAAATCTCCCCTCTCAATTTTTAGCGAAACTTTTTTTAAGATATACTCTTTACCTACCCACTTCTCAATGTTTTCTAACCTTAAAAGCATAGCTTAGAGGCTTTTAAAGATTTCTACCGGGTCTAACTTGCTAGCCCTGTATGCGGGATAAAAACTGGCTAAAAGAGAAAAAAACAAGGTTAGAAAAAAACCCAGAAGATAATAGGTATAGGATCTATCCAAAATAAAGCCCTTACTCCTAAGCAATCCTTCAATATCTAATTCTATAGCGGAAAGATATTCAAGAAGTCCAAAAGCTATTAAAAATCCTAAAATTCCTCCCAAAATACTTGTAACTAAACCTGTGAATAGAAAAATTAGGGTAATATCTTTGGAAGTAAAACCCATAGCCATAAGTATGGCAATTTCCTTTCTTTTTTCCATGACTGTCATCATAATAATGTTGAAGATTCCAAAGGCAGAAACTGTTATTATAACCAAAACTATGATATAGGTGATCAAATTTTGAACCTTGAAAAGTTTTAGAAAATTCACATAGGCCCTTTGCCAGGACTCTACCTCGTATCTAATCTCTTTTTTTAGAGCCTTAGCTACTGCTTCTGCTTGATTTACATCCTTTATCTTTACAATTAAAACATTAACCTCCTCTACCTTCCCTAAAAGGGCCTGAAGAGTTTTTAAGGGCATGTAAACCCTTGTCGCATCAATGTTGGTAATCCCTGAATTTAAAAAATCTACTACTTTTACCATTTTAATTTCCCCATTAGGCAGCGACAAAACTACCTTTCTATATATTTCCTGCAATCCAAGATCTCGAGCCACCACCTTTCCAATGATGACACTATCCCTATTAGTATCTAATGCCTTTAGATTTTTATTTTCTAAGAACCGTTCTATGACTGAAGCCCTGACCTCTAAAGAGGGTTCTATACCTATTATACTAACAGGTTTTTCTTTAGCACCATATTTAAGGACTCCTTTACTCTCTAAATGGGGGGCGACAGCTAAGATATGGGGATTTTGTTCCAACCTCCTTATTATTTCCTTCCATCCCAAGATCCTATCCTTTTCCTTAGGACGATTGCCGTAAACTTTGATCAGGCTCCTATTATCAAATTTCCTAATCAACCTATCTTCCGCTAATTCCTCCTTAGGTCGGATGGTGATATGAGCTTCAATATCAATTACCTGCTGAATAAAGTATTTTTGAAAACCGAACATAATGGAACTCATCACAACAAATGCAGATACACTAATGGCTACACCTAATAGAGTAACCATAGTCTGTTTTTTTCGCTTTTTCAAAAGGGCAAAACTTATAAATAGAACAGCTTTCACTAAAAAACTCTAACCTCCTCTCCTGCTTTGAGACCCGTTAAAACTTCCACATAATCCCCATAGCGCTCTCCCAATTGAACCTTTACTTTACCTCTACCCCTAACCTCTACCCAATCTTTCTCCCTGATCGCCCTAAGGGGAATAACTAAGGCTTCTTTTTCCTCTAAAAGTATATTAGCCTCTGCTGTTGCCTGAGCAGGTAAGGACAAAGACTCTTTAAGTTTTACTTTAACAATAAAGCTTCTTTTAGTTTTATCTATTTCCCTGGTTATTTGAAAAAGCTCTCCCTCAAAGATCCTTTCTGGATGGCTGTCAAAGGATAAAAAAACCCTTTGTTTCTCTCTAACTAATCCGGCATACTCCTCATCCACCTCTAAAATTACCTCCAAACTACTACTTCCTATACTAAAAAGTTTGTTATCTCCAAAAAAAGGATTAACATAGTCCCCTTCTTCCACATACTTCTTTAAAATTGTGCCGGTAATAGGAGCTTTAATCAGATATTTTCCCCATTCTGCAGAAAAAAACCTCTTTTGCTCAAGGAGAATTTTTCTTTCGGTAGCCAAAGACTTTACAGTATCCTCATATTTTCTTTGGAGCTTTTCCAAGGTATCTTTTGCGTTTTCGTAGCGCTTTTGAGCCTCCTCTAAATCCTCTCGAGCAATCAACCCCTCTTTGAATAATTCTTCTCTTCTCTTAAGCTTTTGGCCTTCATTTTGAAACTCCCTCTTAGCAACCTCCACTTCCTTTCTGATACTTTGGAGATAGTCTGACTCAGGATTTAATCTCTCCTCTACTAAGGCTAATCTCCTTTCAATTTCGGCGAGTTGAGCAGGAAGACCCCTTGGCTCCAACTCCGCAAGAAGGCTACCCTTCCTAACAAAATCTCCCTCTTTGGCATAAATCTTCTTAACATAACCTGCCACTTCTCCTTTAATTATTACATACTCAACAGGCCTAACATAGCCTGAAGCATAAATAACCCGTTTTACAGGTCGTATCTCCGCTTTTTCATAAACAGGGCTTGAAAAGATTAATTTCTTGGAAAGAAAAAACACCAAGACTCCTAAGGATAAAAATATCAATGTAAGATAAAGTTTTTTCATCGGAATTAAATATAAATTCCTAAAGGCAAATATCAACGACTTTTTATTCTCTTTTTAGCTATCCCTTTCCATGGGAATCACTATTGACACTCGGAAAAAAAGAAGTTAAATATGGAAAATTTCCAAGGTATTCCTGTAGCGATGATTAAAATTTTTTGTTCGGAAAGAGGCCTTTTAGTCCCTGCGGAGGAAATAAAAAAGCATAGTTGGATTTGCGTAACCAATCCCACCGAGCTTGAAATCAACTACTTGGAAACAAGACTTAAGATATTGCCAGAGTTCCTCCGATATCCTTTAGACGAAGAGGAAAGACCAAGATTAGAAAAGGAGGAAAATCAGGTTTTAATAATTATTAGAATTCCCAATCCCGCTCCTTCGGGTTTATATGTGAGATATGAAACTATTCCCATTGGGATAGTAATTACGGAAGAAAATATTCTGACCATCTGTCTTATCGATCATCCCATATTTGAAGATTTCATTAACTTTGTCAATAAAAGTAGAACCTTTGATCTCCAGAAACCCGTTCTTTTCCTCCTTAATTTTTTTTATAAAGCTACATCATTATATATCAAATTTTTAAGACAAATCGATAAAACAATTGAAGAGTATGAAGAACTAATTTTTAAGGCCCTTAGTAATGAAGAATTTCTCAAGATGCTTAGCTTAGAAAAAACCTTGACCTATTTTAATACCTCTCTTCAAGGTAACGATGTAGTTCTAACTAAGTTACAGGCCGGAAGATACTTAAGATTAACAGAAGAAGACCTAGAGCTCTTAGAAGATGTTCAAATAGAAAATAAACAAGCCCTAGAGATGACCAGAATTTTCATAAACATTCTTTCTAATACAATGGATGCCTACGCTTCTATTATCAACAACAATGTTAATGTAATTATGAAATTTTTAGCAACTATGGCGGTGGTGTTAGCTATTCCCACTGTTATTTATAGTATGTATGGTATGAATATTCCACTTCCCTTTCAGGAGTTAGGGCCTCTTAAAGGAACCCCTCATGCTTTTTATATCGTTAACGCTATTATTGTTACGATCTGCTTATCTATTCTAATCTATTTTCGTAGAAAAAGATTCCTATAATACGATAAAGAAGGCTTGGTTTTATGCTGCTTATCTATCCTTTAATCTTAGGCATTATTCAGGGCTTAACTGAGTTTTTGCCCATCTCCAGTACTGGTCATCTCATACTCTTTGCTAATTTTATCAACTTTCCAAGTAACCTCTCCTTTGATGCCTTCATTCACTTGGGCTCTTTTTTAGCTATTTTGCTTTACTACCACCGAGAGTTAGGTGAAATCTGGCAATATAAAAGATTTATTTTCCTTTCCGCTATACCTGGAGCTTTAGCAGGCCTCTCTTTAGAATCCCTAATTGAAAACTATTTCAGGTCTCCGGAATCTGTTGCCCTTATGTTGATAATCATGTCCTTACCTATGGTAATCGGGGAAAGATTTGGAAAAAAGGAAAAATCAATAGGAGATCTAACCATTGCGAAGGCCCTATTTATTGGTTGTGCTCAAGCTTTAGCCCTCTTTCCTGGAACATCACGAAGTGGAATTACCATCTCAGCAGGCCTTCTTGTGGGCTTGAAGAGAGAAGAAGCAGCCAAATTCTCTTTTCTTGCTGGCGCTCCTTTAATCCTTGGAGCAGGTTTATATGAAAGCCTGGAACTTGTAAAAAGTGAAATTATTACCTTTGAAATGGCCTTAACAGGCTTTATCTCCTCTACCCTTTCAAGCCTCTTAGCTATAATTTTTTTGCTCTCCTTCCTAAAAAAACATTCCATGTATGCCTTCGTAGTTTATCGCCTATTATTGGCTTTAATCATTCTTAGTATATACTTAAATTAAATATACTTAAATTAAAATTAATCAAACAAAGGAAATGTAATGTCCATTGAACATCTCACTTTAGAAGAAGAAAATATAACCATTAGAGGCAAAGCTCTCAAAATTGTAAGACCCTCTCATTTAGAAGAAATTTTTAGAGGGGATCCTCTATTAGAGTCAGAAGCATTTCCCTTTTGGTTCAAAATTTGGGAATCCAGTTTAATTCTTGCGGATTATCTATTCAATATAGAACCAGTGAAAGAAATCTTAGAGATTGGGGCAGGATTAGGGGTAGTAAGTTTATTTGCCAGTGCCCTTGGTCATAAGGTAGTTGCCACTGATTGTGATGATCTTCCCTTAGAATTAATAAAAATTTCTGCTTCAATTAACGGATTAACCCTTCAAACCCAAAAACTAAACTGGCTCGAAGCTCATTTAGAGCAGAAGTTTGATCTTATAGTTGGAGCAGAAGTGATCTACAAAAGAATATACTATAAACCTCTTTTGGAGCTTTTTCGGAAGGGATTAAAAGAAGGAGGGGAGGTTTTATTAGCTCATTCCATGGATAGAAAAAGAATTTTGATTCCCTTTCTTTATCAAGCAGAATCTTTTTTTGAGGTAAAAACAAGTATTCGCAAAATCACGGATTCCAATGAATGTATAGAAATAATCCTCAACAAGCTATCTCCTAAAGATGAAAGTTAGAGAAGCACTCTCTTATCTCAGAGAAGAGCTTGTAAGGATAGAGGAAAAAATATATGCACAACAAGAGGCCCAAGATATAATCGCCCATTTTCTCAATATTTCCCCCCTAAACGTGTATCTCCACCTGGAAAAAGATGTTCCCTTTGAGGCACTTCACCAAATATTGAAGGAGAGATTAACTGGTAAACCTCTTCCCTATATACTAAAAAAAGCCTTCTTTTTTGGAAGAGCCTTTTATATTGAAGAGGGCGTGCTAATTCCCCGAGGGGAGACTGAACTAATTGTAGAGGTATTTCTCCAATTAGGGATTGAAGAGGGTTGGATTTTGGAGTTAGGCTGTGGTTCAGGCATAATCTCCATAACTCTTCTACTGGAAAGACCTAAACTAAAAGTTTTAGCCGTTGATGTATCCTCAAAGGCACTAACAGTGGCCAAAATAAACGCCCAAAAATATCAAGTAGAAGAGAGGCTTTTTTTGATCCGAGGCAATTGGTTGAGCTCACTTAAAGAGCAGCCTCTTTTTAAGGCTATTATATCTAATCCTCCCTACCTATCTCTTGAAGAGTGGGAAACTCTACCTTGGGAAGTAAAGGACTTTGAGCCCAAAGAGGCATTAATTGCAGGACCAAAAGGCACAGAGTATCAGGAAATCATAATTAGAGAGGGTTACAAGTATCTATATCCTCAAGGTTTTATTCTCTTTGAAATGGGTTATAATCAAGCTCCTAAAATAGAGGAATTGATTCATAAAAGTTCTTATAAAATTTTTAAGGATCTCTTAGGTTATCCAAGGGTGGTGCTGATATGGAGAGAGGATTGAAGTATGTGATTAAAGGGATGAAGCCTTTAAAGGGCGAAATCGAGGTTAAGGGAGCCAAGAATGCAGTGTTACCTGCTTTAGCTTGTTGTCTCCTTGCCAGGGGTGAGTATCAATTTAAAAATGTTCCCAGGGTGAGAGATGTATTCTGTATGTTAAGAATTTTAGAGCATTTAGGAGGTAAATATTTCTTTAAGGGATCCGAGCTATTTGTTGATACTTCTCATGTAAGCAGAGTTGACATTCCCTATGAGCTTGCTTCTAAGATAAGGGCTTCAATCCTTTTTTTAGGAGCTTTAACTGCCTCAACTGGTGAGGCCATTGTTCCCCTTCCAGGTGGTTGTGCTATTGGCAAAAGACCTGTAAACTTTCACGAAAGGGGTCTCAAAAAGCTCTCCGCAGAAATAACTTTAGATCATGGTAACTTAATAGCCAAAGCCAGTAAACTAAAAGGAGGAGAGATTATTCTTGACTTTCCGTCGGTTACTGCCACAGAAAATCTCCTTATGGCTGCAAGTTTAGCAGAAGGTGAGACCAAGATAAAGAATGCAGCTAAGGAACCTGAGGTAATATTTTTAGCGAAGATGTTAAAAAAAATGGGAGCAGAAATAAAGGGTGCGGGTGAAGATACAATCCTCATAAAAGGTAAAAAACACCTTAAGCCTGTAAAAATGGAGATCATATCCGATAGAATTGAAGCAGGCACCTTTCTCATACTCTCTGCTCTATTTCCAGAAAATGAAATTATAATTCGCAATTTCCCGTGGGAATTTCTGGAGTATCCCCTGTTAAAATTTAGAGAGATGGGAGGAACCATAGAAAAATTTGACAAAAACACTGTTAAAGCCAAAAGAAGCAAAAATTTATATCCTTTAGAAATTCAAACCGCTCCCTATCCTGGTTTTCCTACAGATTTACAACCAATTTTTGCTGTTTTACTTACCCAAGCCCAAGGTCTATCAACCATTAGGGAAAACCTCTTTGAAAATCGTTTTCTCTATGCTATGGAATTAAATCGTCTTGGAGCAGATATTTTAATTGAGGAGAAAACCGCCTTCATAAAGGGGCCCACTCCCCTTACAGGATCTCCGGTTCGGGCTACAGATTTAAGAGCGGGAGCAGCCTTAGTTTTGGCGGGTTTATTGGCAGAAAACACCACTGTCTTATATCAGGCAGAGCTTGTAGAAAGAGGATATGAAGATCTCCCCGGAAGGATAAATGCTTTAGGAGGGGAAATAAAGGTTGAAGATGAATTACAATTAATTAATCGAGAATGATTATAATAAGAAATATTAACGAAATCATAGGACAAGAACCAGCTATCAATCTGCTCAGGTCTGCCCTTCAAAAAAAAAGATTAGCCCAGTGTTATCTTTTTTCAGGACCTGAGGGAGTGGGGAAGGAGACTACCGCTAAGGCTCTTTTATACCATCTTTTCTGTCAAATTAGTTCTATAAGTCCCTGTGGAACTTGCCTTGCTTGTAAAAAGCTTACCAAAGGTATTCATCCAGATGTCATGATAATTACTCCTGAAAAGAGGGATATCCGCATTGATTCTGTTAGAGAGGGGGAGAAGTTTCTGCGCTATCCCCCGTTAGAGGGTCAATACAGAGTAATTATTATCCTTCATGCTGATAGATTAAATCCTGAAGCAGGTAATGCACTTCTCAAATCCCTTGAGGAGCCGCCTCTTTTTGCTCTTTTTATCCTTACCACTGAAAACCAATCCCAAATTTTGCCCACAATTCTTTCGCGCTCTCAAATAGTGAGATTTAGAACTCTTGCGGAAAAACACATCAAGGAATATTTGATAAAATATTTGGCCTGCGATGAGGTAGTGGCTAAGAGTATTGCCGAAGTATCCTTAGGAAGTTTAGGTAAAGCAGTAGAAATCTTTAAAGGAGGTCTTCTTGAGGAATTAAATAGATTTGTAAAGGTTACTCTAAGTAAAAGAGAGGACCTCAAATTAATGACTATTGAAAAGCTTGCCAAGCAGGAGAGGTCTTATTTGGAATTGCTTCTCTATCTTTTGGGACTTTGGTATTGGAGATCCTACTTACATCTTAAAATCGAATATCCTTACCCAAAGGCCCTCCCTGAAGAAAAATTTAAAGGAAATCCCTTTGAGTCCCTCTCTAACTTAGCCTTAGTGAAAAAAGCTTTAGAGAATTTTGTAAACCCAGAGCTGGCTTTGTATATTTTGACAAAAAATATCCCCCACTGATTGCTATTGAGCTGCAAAATTACAGAAAATTTGGTCTTGACAAAATTCAAAATACTTTATATATAAATCTCTAAAAACCTTAAAATAAGGAGGGTAATATGAACAAGGCGGATTTAGTAAAGAGAATGGCTGAAATTGCAGGCACAACCAAGGCAAATGCGGAGAGATTATTAGACGCCTTCATGGAAGCAGTTACAGAAGCGATTTCTAAGGAAGATAGGGTTGTTTTGGTTGGATTTGGAACCTTTCAAGTAGTTAAAAGAGCGGCGAGAAATGGCAGAAACCCTCGCACTGGAGAACCCCTCAAAATACCAGCAAAAAAGGTAGTTAAATTCACTCCCGGAAAAAAATTAGAAGAGTCCGTTAAATAATTTTATTTAATCTTAGAGGCAGGTATTTCCTGCCTCTATTGTATTTACTAATTATAATCTAATATTAATTTTTACTATTTTATTATTTCGAAGTAGTTCAATTTCTATTTCTTCCCTATTGTTAATACTTAATAGTATTTTTAAAGTGTTTATTTTTCTAACAGGTTGATTATTTACTTTTAACAGGATGTCCCCGACTTTAATATCTGCCTTACTACTGGGAGTATTTTCCAAAACCTCCTTAACTCTTAACCCTTGCTCCACTTCCTCCAAAATAAGTCCCAATTGTGGAGTTTTAGAGTAGGACATAGGGGCAAGGGGGAACCAATAATCTCCAACCGTAGAGGTTAATTCATCTATATCTCCTAAAATGATCGTTTTAAATTGGTGAAAATTTCTTCTTTTTAATGCCTGAGGGATCCCAAATCCATATAGTAAATGTCCCTTTCCTACTAGAACAATCATCTTCTTTTCAGGATGCTTTCTTAAGTAATCTAATATCCTCTCCGCCATTCCTTCATCTCTTACCGCTTGGGCTAAATAAAAGAATTCGAAGGAAGCATTGTTAGTAAAAGGATGCTTCTCAAAGGATTTTCTTAAATAATCTTCATAGGAGGGATTGTTTAAATCAAGCTCTGGGAGATAAACTCTTTCCTCAGGACTAAGGGCATCAATACCTGATCTAAAAATCCTTTTAACTATCTCCTGCGGAACATCTAAGGCCAAAAGTTTTATTTTTTGTTCTCTTGCCCAAAGAAAGATATCTCGATAAAGTCGCCAATCAAATCTCCATCGGTCAAAGTATTCTATTTTTTCCAATAGTTCCCTCTCCGAGAGTTTTCCTTCAATAAATTCGTCTAAATAGCGTTGAAAGGGAACTTGAACCATCTCCAACCCAATAACTAAATCCTTTGTGTAATATCTAAGGTTCTTGATCACTTGTAATTGAAAAAAATGATGACTATATTGATCGTGGCTTTCTCCGATAAGCACAACCTGATAAGGTAGCAATTCTAAAACTAAGTCCTTAATATTCATTAATTCTACTGTTCTTATACCAGTAAATATTGGATCTTTGACTAAATCAATATTAATTCCATCTGTTGGTTTTTTTTCTATTTTAGTTATTAATCTACCTTTTAAAAAAAATACCTCCTCGGCATCTTTCCATAACTCCCTCCGCTGCCAAGCTTCTCTAAATTCCCTAAGAGAACTTGCCTTAACCACAAAAAGAGCAGATTCAATATCTCTGGGATGTAATAAGCCTTTGAAATAAAACCCTTCCTTTGGTAAAGCAAGGTGAAAGTTCTTCGGCGCTTGATCCAAGAGAACTATGTTCCCTTTGGGAAGTCCAGTAACATCTGGTAGACCAATTTTAAGGGTATACCCGTAGTCCCTAAGCAAATGAATTAGTTCTTTGTAAAGAGGATAGACCTCTTGAGTTGGCAGATAGATTGTGCCTCTTCGTTGAAATAAAGAATTAAGATCTAAATCCCTTTCCAAATAGGTTAATTTCCTGTAAATTTCATAGTCTGGATCCATTTGAATAGATTCTGGTGAGTCCTTCAGATAAAAATCAAATATTTTCTCAGGTCTGTCAAGGTTTAACCTCTGTTCCTTTACAAAGGATTTTCCTCTTATTATCATCCTAAAACTCAAGGGTCTAAAGCAATCCCCCATATTAAACTTAACTCGTAGATGAAAGCTATTACGGTTTTCTAATCTTTTTATCTCTGGAAAGGGCTTTAGAGTTATCTTACAAAAACTCTGCTGAGTTGGAGGTTCTCTAAAATCAATACCAAACCTCTCTGAGAGTGCCTTAGATAAATAAGCCTCTTTAAAGTCGGTGAAAAGATATTTCCTTAAAAAGCTGAAGAAAAAGTTGAAAAATTCTCTCTCTTTGGCAGGGGTTAACTTCTCATAAAAATAGAAGAAAACTATGCTCTCGTAAGGGTCATTGAGAAGTAATCTTTTGCGATAATCTTTTTGATCTACACTCAAAAAATATTCCACAAAAGAAAGGGTAGCAATCTCCCATGTAGAATTCTCTTTAATATCCAGCCCAAACCTAAGAGCTTGTTTCAATGTATTTTTAAAAATTCTGAGGGGAAGATCTCTTTCTTTAAGAGTAATGGGCATAGAGACTATTAGTGGATAGAAGTTATCGCCCTCTGCGGATAAGAAAAAAATACGGTTAAAGGGAGTAAATAAGCTTGGTTCAGGCAACCTGGCTAACTCTTTACGCAGGCTACTCTCAAAGGTCTTCCACTCTTTCTCCTCAATCCTTTGCTTATTGGGAAATAAGAAGGTGAAGTATGTGCCCTCTAATTTTAGATCCTTCCTAACAAATGCTCCCATAACTAGGGGAGGAGCTTCTTTAAGAGCTTTGTTAATTTTATAGACTACATAACCATCATCCCGAACAAACTCTTCCTCAGCAGGAATGAACAGAGAGTGCCTATCCTCTATAGGAATTTTAAGGGAAATTTCTATGAAACTCCTTTCTAAAGGATAGGGTAAATAATCATTTATTATCCTATAACCCAAGGGAGATTTAGAAGGTAAGTCCCTTTCAAAGAGAAGGATTACTTTGGAATTTTTTTTGTAGTTATAAATTTTAAAGGTTTTTCCATCGGGCGAAGGCGTAAAACCTCCAGTAGCATTGTCAAAAGAGAACTCCAATAGCTTAATATTCCCCAGAAAAAATTCGTAAAATCCCTCTTTTTCTAATTCAAAACTTGCCTTACCTCTTAGAATTCTATTTTCCCGGTCAAAGTGAAGTTCATAAAAGCCTTTTAGAGGTCTTGCCCAAAGGGAATTAATGAAGCTAAAAAGAAATATTAATAAGAACAGAATGGCCATCCCTTGGGAAAATTTAAAATAGGGTTATAATTTACCTTTCAGTATAATTTATTTTGTGGACCTTTTCAAGTATTTTTTATGGAAAAAAAAGTTAAAATCTTAGTGCTTTGGGGGTATGGAATAAACTGTGAACAAGAGACTGCTTATGCTTTTAAAAAGGTAGGAGCCCAAGCAGAGATAATTCACCTTTATCAAATTTTTTCTGGAGAATTTAAGATTAGAAACTATCATATTCTCTGCTTCCCAGGTGGTTTTCTTGATGGAGATCATCTGGGCTCTGCGCAAGCCTGTAGCCATCGTTTTAGATATCTTAAAATTCAAGGCAAATATCTCCTTTGGGATGAAATTATCGCCTTTTTAGAAGGGGGAGGTCTTATTTTAGGCATTTGTAATGGCTTTCAACTCTTAGTAAAGATGGGTTTACTCCCTGGGGGATCCTATCTCGGACAACGAAAGGTAACTCTCACCTATAACGATTCCGGTAAATTTGAAGATAGATGGGTTTACTTAAAAGTTAATCCCCAAACTCCCTGCGTATTTCTAAAAAATTTATCGGAACTTTATCTCCCTGTTAGACATGGAGAGGGTAAATTTATTCCAGAAAATCTTCAACTATTGGATGTCCTAATGGAGAAGGGGCAAATAGCCTTGCAATATGTGAATCCCTACACTAAGGAACCTACTCAGGAATATCCTTACAATCCTAATGGATCAGTGGGAGCAGTGGCAGGTCTATGTGACCCGACAGGAAGAGTATTTGGACTTATGCCCCATCCTGAGGCCTTTAATCATTTTACCAATCATCCCCGATGGACTCGCTTAGAAACAAAAACTGCGGAAGGATTACTGATCTTTGAAAATGCAGTCTCTTGGGTTAAAAGGAATGTCCTTTAATTACTTGAATGAAGCGCTCCCATTGGGTTAAGACTTTAAAAAAATTCATAATTCTTTTAAAATCAAAGGGATTGTATATTTTGCCCTTAGCCCTTGTCTCCTATCTTCTAATCTTCTGGTTTACCCCTGACATTCTTCAATACCTTCAGCAAAGATTCAACCAAAAGTTTGTTTTTTTTGGTATAACAGAACCAATTATAGCTGTTTTAAAATTTTCTCTTACCCTTTTTATTATTATCTTTTTTCCTTTTGTATATCTTGGTTTTATTTCCTTTATACAACTACTTCTACCTCTCCGCAAAAATTTTTTCTATTTAATCTTTTTATTGGGTATTTTATTCTTCTATAGTGGAATCTTCTTTTCCTATATGATAACTTTACCCTATGGTATAAAATTTCTTATTTCCTTTAAGACAGAAAGTTTAGAACCATCTATTTCACTTATACATTTTGTAAATTTTTTTAGTTTTTTTCTTTTAGCTTTTGGAATAATCTTTGAACTACCTCTAATTTTAGCTCTTTTAGTCCTTTTAAGAGTGTTAAATCCCTATAAGGTAGCCCGCTATAGAAAAGAGATCTTTTTTTTCACAGTCGTAATCTCGGCTATCGTAACACCCACCCCAGATGCTATTAACATGAGCTTACTTGCTATTCCACTCTATGCTCTTATTGAGGTGGGCTTAATTCTTGGCAAATTTTTATGTAGAATTAATATTCTCTTGGTGGATAACCAGAGAGTGCCTCCGCAAGATAAGCTGCCTTCTCCGGAGGCATAGCGCTTAAGATGCTAGCTATCTGATCACTCCTAAGTTGACTTAGTATTTTGACTGCCATTTCTCTATTCATGTTCATTAGTTGTTGGGCCGCTTTAGCAGGTCTCATCTCCGAATAAGCTTTTATTAAAAGTTTTGTTCTCTGATCATGTATAGCAGAAATTCTTTGTAGTTTTTCCTCAACCTCTGAGGATAATTGAGTTAAGGCATTGAGTTGTTCCTCAATCTTTTTTTCCAGAAGTCTTAGCTCACGCTCTCTTTTTTCTACTTCTCTCAATTTCTGAAGATACTTCTCTCTTTCCACATATAGTAAATCAGAAACTTCAGGGGGGCAATTAAAAGTAGCGTTTCCCTCCTTGGCAGACAAACTTGGCAATCCCATTATATAAATGGCCATATTTAAAAAAAGTTTCAAAGTGAAAAAAAACAAAATAATTTTGAAAATTAATATAGGCCTAAGCAATATCTCTCCCCTTCCTCAGTAAAATTAAATCATCTAATATTTTGAGTGCCTTCTTAAACTCTACTTCCTTTGAAGCTTTTGTAGCCCTTTGATATAATCTCTCCATTATCCTCTTTTCTCTATGTTTATTCATAAAATCCTCTACAAGTTCCTGAAGCGCCATCTCTTGGCTTTCAATCTTCCTATCCACAATGTTTAAAAATTCTGAAAGTCTATTTAAATAAAGAAACCAGTTTTTAAGTTCTTCACCCCTTAGATTTCTCTTCTCCTTTAAATAATTTTGACTCTCCTGATACTCTTCAGAAAGTATCTCTTTTTCCTCTCTAAGCTTCTGAAGGTTTATCTTAGCATTAAAAACTCTTACTTTTGCTTGTTCTTCTTGCAATTCTTTTAACCAAGTTAAAAATTTGTAAAGTCTTAATCTATCTCTCAAGATCTAACCCCTAATGCCTCTCTTAGCAACTCCAGAGATTTCTCATAGGAATAACCTTCCTCTATTTCCTGTATTAAAAATTCCCTTAGTTTGGGATAAATCACTAAGGCTCTATCAATTTCTCCATTAGACCCCTTTACATAGGCTCCTATGTTTACCAGATCTTCAGCCCTTCTATATGTAGCAAGAATGTGAACAGCCTCTTGAGAGAGTTTAAGGTGCTCTTTAGTTACCAAATCTTTCATTACTCTTGAAATACTCGCTAAGACATCAATAGGAGGATAGTGACCTCCTTGAGCTAAGTCGCGTGATAAAACAATGTGTCCATCTACTATACTTCTTACTGCATCTGCAATAGGATCAGTGAAGTCATCTCCTTCTACAAGGACGGTATATATCGCGGTGATTGATCCTGAATCTCTTTTGGTGCCACATCTTTCAAGAAGCTGTGGCAGCAGGGCAAATACTGAAGGAGTATAACCTCTTGCGGTTGGCGGCTCTCCACTGGCAAGACCAATCTCTCTTGCTGCCATACAAAATCTCGTCAATGAATCCATTAATAACAATACCCTAAACCCTTGATCTCTAAAGAACTCCGCTAAGGTAGTTGCATAATAAGCTGCTCGAGTTCTCATGGCAGGACTCTCATCAGAAGTAGCAACTACCACTACCGATCTCTTCAAACCCTCCTCTCCAAGATCTCTCTCTATGAATTCTCTTACCTCTCTTCCCCGCTCTCCAACAAGGGCAATAACATTAATATCTGCCTCCGTGTAGCGGGCAATCATACCTAAAAGTGTGCTTTTACCTACCCCTGATCCGGCCATAATGGCTACTCTTTGACCCTCACCCACAGTCAAGAGAGCATTTACCGCCTTTATACCTACATCGAGTATTTTTGTTATTCTATCTCTCTCCAAAGGTTTTAAGGGATCTCCATATATAGGATAATACTCTTGAGGCTGGGGGGTTGGCTTATCATCTAAAGCTTCACCCAAGGCATTTATCACCCTTCCTATAAAATTCATACCCACTGGTGCTTGAACTCTTCCTAAAGGATAAACCTTTGCTCCAACTTCAAGTCCCCGAACATCACTTAAAGCAGTTAATACTATCCTATCCTCCTTAAATCCCACCACCTCAGCCAAAGCCTCCGCCTCCCTACCAACTATTCTGCAAAGATCTCCAATTTTTAAAAAAGGACCTGAACTTTCTAAAAGAATCCCCATAATCTTCGTAATATAACCATACACTTCAAAGGGCAAAAGCGTGTGTAATTTTCTCTCAAAAACTCTTGGGTCCCTTAACTTCATCTAAAGGTCACCCCTTGAACGGTCACTCTGAAGATTGACCTTTGACTTCATTTAAAGCATTTAATATTTTTTGCCACCTCCTTTCAAAAGTTGCATCAATTACCCCCAGTTTAGTTTCAATAAATAGCCCTCCTTTGGAGATAGCCATATCGGGGATTAGTGTAATTTTGTAGTTTTGCGGAATAAGGTCTAACTTTCCTTCAAGAAACTCTACCTCCTCAGGATTAACTCTTATTATTATTTCGTAACCCTCAATGATGTAATTAAGTGCCTCTCTTATAATCCTTTTTAAAAGTTCCCGATCAGTTTCAAGCTCCTTTAAGAGCATTTTTTGAGTAATATCAAGGGCAAGTTTAAGAATGGGTTCATCTAAATCTAAAACTAAGTTTTTAAGTTCTTCCTCTACTTTTTTTAAAAATTCTTCTATCTTGTTTAAAGCTTTCCTTTTTTCCTCCTCAAATTTGGAGTTAAGTAAGGCTCGCTCTCTTTCTAAAATTTTCTCAGCCTCTCTTCTTCCCTCCTCCAAACCATCCTCATAGCCCTGTTCCTTTGCCAGTGCAAACCCCTCCTCATAGCCCTTCTTAAAACCCTCTTCATAACCCCTTTTTAATGCCTCCTCCAAAGTCTTTTGATAGTTTTCTATTTCATTGGATATTTTTGTCTTGGAAAAATCTTCACTTAATAGGGATATAAAAATTTCTTCTTTGGAAATCTCAAGCTTAGGCTCAAAAACTTTATGTTTGAGAAGTTTATTCGCCTTAATTAACTTAGACAAATTCTTCCTCTCCTCTACTAAGAACAATCTTTCCTTCCTGTTCTAATTTTTTAGCGGTCTTTATTATATTCATCTGGGCCTTTTCTACCTCGGTTAACCTGACGGGCCCCATCATCTCTAATTCCTCCTTCAGTAGATCCGCTGCCCTCTTACTCATGTTTCGGAAAAACTTTTGTTTTATCTCTTCCGAAGCACCCTTTAGCGCCAATTTCAGATCGTCAGTAGAGATTTCTCTAAGTAAGGTCTGTATAGCAAAGTCGTCCACATTGATAAAGTCTTCAAAGGTGAAGAGATACTTTCTTATCTCTTCGGCCAGGCTCGCATTTTCATCTTCAATTTCTGCCAAAAGCTCATCTTCGAGATCTCTACCTGCATGGGAGAGAATTTCTGCAGCTTTTTCCGCTCCTCCAATCTTCCTCCCTAAGGCCCCACCTACAGCCTTTAACTCCTCTTCCAAAGCATCACTTATGTCCTTCACTATTTCAGGATCTACCTTATCCAAGAGGGCAATACGCAGAAGAACCTCTCCTCTTATCTTTTCTGGTAACAGCTGTAAGACCTGACCCGATAATTCGGGCTCTAAATGAACTAAGATAATGGCAATAGTCTGGGGATGTTCATTGGATAGAAAATTGGCAATAGTTTTAGGATCCAATTTTTTTAATTTCTTAAAAGTCTCTGGTCCAACTTCCCTTTTAATTTCTTCGTATAGAATCTTTCCCTTTTCACCATAGGCTTCTATCAAGCTCTTTTTAAGAAACTCATCTGGCGATAGAGAAAGATTAGAAAGGAGATCCTTAGCTTCAATGTTTGCCTCTTCCAATACTCTTTTAGCAACCTCAGAGGGAATGAAGTCAATTTTTGCCATCTCAACACCTATTCGTTTGATATCCTCTTCATCAAGATGCTTGTAAACTTGTGAGGTAAACTCCTCTCCCATGAGCATTAAAAAAATAGCTGCCTTCTGAGGTCCAGTTAACTTATCTGGATCAATTTTGGCCATTATTTAGCCTCAGCCAGAGCCTTTTTACGTTCTTCCAAAGTTTCCTCTAAAAGCCATTTTTTTACTAGTGCTGCTGCTCTCTCAGGTTGACTGCGAATTATACCTATGGCAATCTCCCGCGGCAATATTTCCTCTACGGCCTCCTCAACGGGAACCTTCACCTCAGGAGTAGGAGGGACCTCTGGAACCTTGGGAGTAGGTTTAAGAGCCTTCATAAGAGGCCTGATCACCAAAAGATAGACTAAAATCAGCAAAATAACCAAAGCAAAGGGTTTGTAAAATTGTGCTAAGTAATCGGTAATTTCGGGTTTCTTTACAGGAGGCTCTACAAAGGGTTTTACCTCAATTTTTACTTCATCACCCCTGTCAGGATTATATCCCACAGCTCCCTTTACCAAATTTTCAATCCACTCTATTTTGGCGGTATCATTTTCACCAAGAACCTTCTTATCAACTACTACCGCCACGCTCAACCTCTTGATATTCCCTGGAGCTACCTCCAAATTCCTTACTTTTTTGCTTATTTCATAGTTTCTCACTACTCTTTTTTTGGTATAACTTTCTCCTCCTGCTTCAGGAGTGGTGGCTTCAAATTTCTGGGTTAAAGCTCCCTTTACTCCAGGCACTCCCTCCTCTTGAGGCCTACCACTCTGCCTGGTCTCTTCCTCTAAGTCTTCTGATAAAACTGCAGTCCCTTCAGGATCAACAGTCTCTTCAACTAAATTTTCCTTATTAAAAGATATATCCACTGTGACTTGTGCTTGAGCTTTACCTGGACCTAAAGCTGAACTTAAAAGTTCTTCCACCTTATTTTTTAAATTCTCCTCTACCCTTCTTTTATAAGCTAATTGCGTTGTGGTAAGTAATTCCTCTTGGGTCTCTGGCGTATATAATTTTTTCCCGGTAGAAGCATCTACTACTGTTATGTTTGTGGGTTCAAGCTTTGGCACCGCACCACTTACTAAGTTAACAATACCCTTAATCTGGTCAGGAGTAAGGGTAAAACCTGGTTTCAATTCAATCAATACAGAGGCTTTGGGAGGTTTTTCTTCCTCAATAAATAAACTCTCCTTGGGAAGAGCCAAATGGACCCTCACCGACTTCACTCCTTTTATCCCTGCGATAGTGCGAGCAAGCTCTCCCTCCAAAGCCCGTTGATAGTTTACCTTTTCTTGAAATTCAGTTATCCCAAATCTTTCTTTATCGAAAAGCTCAAATCCAGGCCCACCTGCACCAATGAGACCTTTACTTGCAATCTCCATTCTAATCTCGGGGACCCTTTCTTGAGGAACATAAATACTTCCATCCCTTTCTACCCGATAGGGAATCTTCTGTTCTTTAAGATATTGGACTACTTGACCAGCAGTTGTTTCATCAAGCCCTCGGTATAAAAGACCGTAAGATGGCCTACTAATCAGCCAAATCACTAAGGTTAGTAATAAAGCTGAACCTACTATTCCTCCTATTAGTAGCGCCTTTTGTTTAATGCTTAATTTTTGCCAAAATTCCTTTAATTGAAGGGAAATAGCCCTTAAATCTAAAGGAGCCATAGATTAGTCCCCTAAATTTGCATTCTCATAATCTCCTGATAGGCTTCTAAAATCTTATTTCTTACTCTTAATAGGAGTTTCATGCTGTTGTCCGCTTGAGAGATTTTCATTGCAACCTCTGCTGGATCTATATCTTCCCCTCTGGCCAAGGCTTGAATAGCCTCTTCTGCTAATTTTTCCTTGGCATCAACCTCCTTTAATTGCTCCCAAAGGAGTCTCCCAAAATCAGGAGAAGTCCCCTTCTCTATAGTGCGATAGAGGTGAATACTCTTTAAAATAGGACCCTGAATCTTCATGGCCTCATCTCCTTAAGAGTTATTTATTTTAAAAGCTCTAAGGTTCGCAAATACATACTTTTAGTGGTAGTTAGCACATTCAAATTGGCCTCATAGGCCCTTCCTGCGGACAATAGCTCTACCATTTCTGTAATTATATCCACATTAGGATACCTCACAATTCCCCTTTCATCTGCATCAGGATGTCCAGGATCGTAAACCTCGCGAAAGGGCTGGGGATCATCTTGAATCCTCTCCAACTTAACGGTTTTAAGAAAGGGTTCCTTAGGAGATAGAGGGACCGCTTTAAAAACCACATTTTTAGCTCTATAAGGACCACCCTCCAAAGTTCTGGTAACCTGGGCATTGGCTATATTGGTCGCAGTGATATTCATTCTCACTCTCTGTGCTTGTAAAGCACTGCCTGCAATCCTACCTGCCTTAAGTAAATTCATAATTACCTACCTCCCTCACTAATTATTTCTCTTAGTCTTTCCAACTCTTTGGCTAATGCCTGTAAGGTGCTCTCATAGAGTAATTGGTTTTCCGTTAAAGAGACCATCTCCTCCTCTAGGTTTACATTGTTGGGTGTGCCTAAGGTTTGTGGCTGATAGATCCCAAATACCTCTTCAATGGTCCTACCTCTTACAGGAAAATGCCTATCTTTAGTTGTTCTAAGTGCCCTCTCCTGAGATAAATAGGTTTGTATAGCCCTTTCAAAGGAAAGATCTTTCCTCCTATAACCTGGAGTATCCACATTGGCTATATTTGCCGATATTATTTTATGCTTCTCCGTTCTTATTTTCAGGGATACCCTTACTATATCCATTAATTTTGCAAGACTACCCCACATCGGTAAAACCTCCTAAAGGAGCCCTTGCTCTTCATACATTTTCAACTTGTTTCTCAGGGTTCTCACCGTGATACCCAAGAGTTCCGCAGCCCTGTTCTTATTGCCCTTAGTTAGTTGTAAAGCCTTCAATATAACCTCCCTCTCTACCTCTTCTAAGGGTTTTATTTCTACTATCTCTTCTTTATTATTATCAAAGTTCATGCCAGAGATGTTAACAAAAGAGGGGCTCTCCCTTACTGGCGAGCTACTTTCCTCTCCCAAGGGTTGCGTCAAATAACTAACATCTATTTTTTCTTCTCCACAAAGTATGACCGCTCTCTCTATTATGTTTTTCAATTCCCTGACATTTCCTGGAAAGGAATAATTCAATAAAAATTGCCAAGCTCTCTCGGTAAATCCTGTTAATTTCTTATTGTAGAGGCGGGAAAATTTTTCCAAGTAATATTTTGCCAAAAATTTGACATCCTCCCTTCTTTCCCTAAGAGGGGGAATTTTCACAGTTATCACATTTAGGCGATAGTAAAGATCGGAACGAAAACGTCCTGCCTCTACCTCTTTTTCTATATCCCTATTAGTTGCGGAAATCAGCCTAAAATCTACTTTGATGGGATAATAACCTCCCAAACGATCCACTTCTCCTTCCTGGATTACTCTCAAAATTTTACCTTGTAAAGGAAGGGCCATCTCGGTTATTTCGTCTAAAAAGAGGGTTCCTTGATGGGCTAACTCTATCTTTCCCTTTTTTCTAAAGGCAGCTCCTGAGAAAGCTCCCTTTTCGTATCCAAAAAGTTCCGATTCAAGCAGATTTTCAGGTAGGGCAGCACAATTAATAGCTATAAAGGGACCCTCTCTGCGGGGACTTTTGAAATGGATATACCTTGCCAAAAGCTCCTTTCCGGTTCCAGACTCTCCAATCAATAGCACAGAAACCTTAGTTTTGGCTACCTCCTCTAAAGCCCCCAGTATCTTTAACAATTTAGGTTCACAAGTATAGAAGGTTTCTTCTTGAGAAGTAATCATCCTATTTTCTAAAGCGTAGAGCACACTCTTCTCAATCAGCTCTATAGAGGAACTTAACAACTTAACATCCATAGCTCCCTTCCGTAAGAGAGCTATCGCTGAGTCTAAAGAAATATCTTCTGTTAGCACGATGATGGAGGGATGTCTTTTTCTAAGTAGCGCTTCTAACTTAGGATCTTCCTCAATTTCTTCTTCAGAACACTCGTAAGCCAAAACTGATAGATCCTCGGGAATACTCTCCAATGAAAAACTACTCTTATCCCAGTGAATTACCTCAAGACCCCTCTCCCTGAGTGAATCTACTAAAACTTTAGCCTCTAAGGACTCTCCTACTACACCTACTTTTCCTTTCATCTCAATATACCAATTTCAATACACCAATCTTTGAGCCTTATTAATTAAATCACGAAAGGTTCTATATCTCCTTGCCATTTCTCCCTCAACTCCTTGACTTTTCTCTAAATGCTCCCATATTTCGGAGGTCTTCTTTAACTCTCCTTTTCTCTCTAAGTAATAGGCCTCCAACCAGGAAAGTTTAGTGTGATTCCCAAACCTCTTTTGGGCATCCTTTAAAATTTCCTCAAAAAGTTTGGGCTCCGCATTTAATACCTCTATGAGTAAACTGTAATAGTGGTCAAAATCAGTTAGGTCCTGATGGGTCTTAATTAATGTATAGACTTGAGAGTATTTCTTAGCCTCTAAAGCTCGGTAAAACCCAAGATGAAAAAGCTCCTTCTTATAGACCAGTGGAAGAGGTTCTTTCAAAGAGATGTTTAAAAGTTTTAGCCCTAAGGTGAGGTCATTTCTCAAATTTCTTTTGGTATGAAGATATAGGAATTCCGGCGCCTTCATCAGCTCTTTAGACCATTTTTTTTCAATGTAATTCATCAAGAGATTAAATAGCTCTCTTTCATCCCTTTCTTCCGCAAGATGAGCTAATTTCAGGTAATAGTCCAAGCGATGTTGAGGAGAGATCTTTAAATCGTAGGCACTTAAAAGATAGTGAATACTCCAAGTCCAAAGTTTATACTTAAAAAATTCTCCTCCCAACATATAATAGAAATCCCCACAGCTTGCTTCTCGTATATAAATTTGATCTTCTTCCACCAGCCTCATCAGATTATTAATTTCGCCCCTTAAAAATTTTATAGGAACAAGTTGTTGAATAGCTTGACAAAAAAGATCTAAGATTTGCGCCTTATACTGGCTATCAGCATAAATCTTTAGAAATTCTTTAACTTGTTCCCTTACCTTTACCCAATTCTTTCTCTCGAAATAAATCCTAATTCCTAAATAAGAGGCCTCTTCCGCAATCTTCTCTTTGGGATATTTGACTTTTATTTGAGTGATGTATGTAAGAAGGTCCTCAATTGTCTTTGTAGGTAAAAGTTCTTTTACTGTTGCTCGCTCATAGGCAATTTGATATAGTCTAAACTTGGATAAAAAGGCCTCTTTGGTATTATCCCACTCGGTAATTATAAGCTGATAAAACCTTTTAGCGGTAAGTATCTCTCCTTTAGCAAAATAGCGCTCCGCTAGTTTAAAGAAGTAATCCTTAGCCTTAGTGTATTCCCCAGTAAGGTTGATATAATCATAGATACTCTGCTCCGCCTCTCTAAACTTTTCCATCTTAAGATATTGATTGATTTTTGCGCCAAGTATTTCCTCGGTGAGAGACTTTAGGATCTTTGGATCAAGCTTATCTTCCTTTGCCTTAAAATATAAAAGGCGAAGAGCCTTTAGCTCTTCCTCAAGAAAGTCTTTACAAAAATCCTCACTCAAATTTTTAACCTCACTAAAAGCCTCCTTCTCTCTACCTAAAAGTAAGAAAGCTTTACTTTTAATGAGTCTACCTCGACAAGCAAGTTCAGTCCCTCTGCGGAGCCCAATAGCTCTCTCTGCATAATCAAGGGCTATTTTAGGATCACCAGTTCTCAAATAACTTTCCGCAATTTGTAACATTTCCTCTGCAGAAAGACTTATTAGGGGTGACAAGGTCTGATGTATGTTCACCACCCTTTCATAATCTCTACTTCTATAAGCACTTTCAAGCTCTCTAATCAATTTTTCCTCTTCAGGGGAAGGCTTGGTTATATTATGAAAAATTATCCTTGATTTATCCCGTTGAACCTGCGATCTAACCTCGAGATTGGTATAAAGAAAACACAAGATGCAAATTACCCAGAAAAAAAAGGAAAGTCTGATCATCAAAGAAAAACCTTCTCAAATTTCATACCAATTGATATTTTTTAAGTTTTTCTATCAGGGTTGTTCTATTTAAGCCAAGAAGTTTAGCTGCTTTACTTTTTACACCTTGAGAGAGTTCCAGAGCTCTCAACAAGTAGTATCGTTCAACCTCTCTTAAAAGGTCCTGTAAGGAGATCTCTCCCTCAGTAATATCTGGTAGTTCAAAAAGCCTCTTGGTAAAGAAATTCCTCTCTTCAAGAAGCTCATCTCTGGTGCTGAGAACTTCCCAGCTTGCCCTTAAATGGGGAGGCAGATCTTCAAGGGTGAGTTCTTCACCCTCTGAAAGAATGATCATTCTCTCCAAGAGATTCTCAAGTTCTCTAATATTTCCAGGCCAAGAATACTTTGACAGAGCCACTAAGACTTCCTGCGAAACTCTCTTTGGTGGGATATTTTCTCTTTCACATATTTTAGAAACCAGAAAATTAACCAAAAGAGGAAGATCCTCCTTTCGTTCTCTTAGGGGCAAAAGGTATATGGGAATTACATTCAACCTAAAATAAAGATCCTCTCTAAAGCGCCCTTCTTTTACTAATTTTTCAAGATTTTGGTTAGTAGCTGCAATAATTCGAGTATTCACCTTTATGGGATTCTCTCCACCTAATCTCTCAATAACCTTCTCTTGAAGGGCCCTAAGAAGCTTGGCTTGTAGTTTTAAACATAGGTCCCCGATTTCATCGAGAAAGAGCGTTCCTCCTGAGGCAAATTCAAACTTTCCGGGTTTTGATTTAATAGCTCCGGTGAAGGCACCTTTCTCATAGCCAAAGAGCTCTGCCTCAAGTAAATCCTCAGGTATAGCTGCACAATTAACCGCCACAAAGGGCCCCTTTCGACCGCTACAGTAGTGAATGTAACGAGCTAAAACCTCCTTTCCTGTGCCCGATTCTCCTAAAATCAAGACAGTGCTGGAAGAAGGGGCAACTCTTTTAGCTACTTTATAAATCTCCTGCATCTTAGGATTAAAACTTTCTAAAAGATAGCTCATAGAGTGATTATATTATAATTTTGACAAGTGTCAAATTTTTGAATAATGTTAGAAGAATAAAAAGGAGCCCCATTAGGGCTCCTCCTAAAAATCCATGACTGGATCTATTTCATGGCAGCGCCTGCTACCGTTCCCAAGACTGTGATTGGAACTTGTTCTTCCACACCTTTAGCTGCCCTATTGACACTCCTCAGAGTCCTTTTGGCCTCATTGTAGAGGCTATCATCTTTAACAAGCTTGCCCAAGGTTCCCTCTCCCCTTTCGATCTTAGCCACGATTTTATCCAAATTTTGAGCGGTATTTCTTAAATCCTTAGATAGATTCTTAAGATCCCTGTAAATTTCCTCATCTGCGATGAGTTTTCCCAAGGTACCTTCACCCTTTTCAAGTTTTTTAGAAACCCTTTCCAAATTGGAAGCGGTATTTTTCAGAGTGGCATAAAGGGTTTCATCTTTAATTAGCTTTCCTAAGGTCCCCTCTCCCCGGTCTATTTGATTAGCAAGACCTTCTATTTTCTGGCTTGCATTTTTTAGACTCTGAGAAATAGCAGTAAATTCCATATATAACTTGTCGTCTGCAATAAGTTTTCCCAGGGTCCCCTGGCCTTTTTCCACCTTATCTGCAATTTTTTTAAAACTCTCTGAGGCATCCCGGATATTAGCCACAAGGATCCTCAAATTTTCCTTTCCTTCCTTGGTGCCAAGAACCTCCTTTAGTCCCTCAACCGCAGGCCCGATACTTGCTAAGATCTGATCTAAATCTACGGGACTTTCTGTCTTTGCTATAGTACCGCCTTCCGAAAGATAATTTGGGGATGTGCCAGGTCTTATCTCAATAAATTTATCTCCTAAAACTCCAAAGGTGCGCACCACACCGACGGCATCCTCCTGAATTTTGTACTTCTTAAAAATTAAAAGTTCCACTTTCGCCTTTCCCTCGGGGGTAAGACTTATATCTCCAACCTTTCCGATTGGCACTCCTGCCATCTCTACCTTAGCTCCTCTAATTAAACCTGAAACACTATCAAAAACCCCATAAATTTTATAGGTATCCTTGGGAGCAAAGGCCTCTTGAGCTAATTGGAGCGTTAAATAAAGTAGGGCTAAAATTCCTAAAAAAACAAAGATTCCTACTTTTAATTCTACGGCACCTCTGTTACTCATAGAACACCTCCTTTTTTTCTAATAATAAAGCGGAATCAATAAATCTTCTAACAAAGGGGTGAGAAGAGTGTTTTACCTCTTCAGGAGAACCTTCTTCAATAATAGTGCCCTCGTGGAGAAAGGCTATCTTTTGGGCATACTTAAGGGCTAAAATCACATCATGACTCACCACAACACAGGTAAGTTTATAGGTTTCTTTGATCCTTTTGATTAGGTCCATAATAGTAATTTGAAGAATAGGGTCAAGGCCCGTGGTGGGTTCGTCAAATAAGATTACCTGAGGATTTAGGGCTAAGGTGCGCGCAAGTGAGGCTCTCTTTTTCATTCCTCCAGAAAGTTCAGAAGGGTATTTGTCCTTAGCTGGTAAAAGTTCTACCGCTTCCAGAAGCTCTTCTACCCTTTTTTGGATTTCTCTCATCGTGCCAGCACTATGTTCAATCAAGGGAAAGGCAACATTTTCCGCCACAGTCATTGAATCAAAAAGGGCGCCCTCTTGAAAGAGCATGCCAATTTTTTTCCTGACCCTTTGCCATTCTCTCTCCGAGAGCTTGGTGAGATCCTGTCCATCAAACCAAATTTCTCCCTCATCAGATTTAAGAAGTCCCACTAAATGTTTTAAAAGCACGCTTTTGCCAGTTCCACTTCCTCCCATGATAAAGGTTATACTTTCCTTTGGAATGGTTAAATTAACACCCCTTAAAACCTGCAAATCCCCAAAGGTCTTTTTGAGCCCCTTAATTTCAATCATAGGTCTAAAAGAAAAGAGTAGTTAAAATATAATCCGAAACCAAGATCCCTACAGAGGATATTACTACCGCCTCAGTAGTTGCCCTTCCTACACCTTCTGCTCCTCCTCGAGCAAAATATCCCTTGTAACAACAAACTGCTACCGTAAAAGCTCCAAAGAAAATTGCCTTGTATATTCCACTCATTATGTCCATTAACTCTACCATATCTTGCATGCGAGCAATGAAAATCCCATGATCAATACCTAAGACTAACACTCCGATCACATAACCACCAGCAATACCTATTAAATCTGCCATGGCAGTAAGCAAGGGAACAACTATCATAGCTGCCCATAGCCGAGGTGTCACTAAATATTGAATGGGATTCACCGCCATAATTTTTAAGGCATCAATCTGTTCTGTTATGCGCATGCTGCCAATCTCTGCAGTTATCGCGGAACCCGCTCTTGCTACTACCATAATGGCACTTAACACCGGACCTAACTCTCTGGTAAGGGTTAGAGCTACCACACCTCCTAAGACACTCTGCCCTCCAAATTTGACTAAGGCGTGATGAACCTGATAGGCGGTGACCATTCCAGAAAATAGTGCTGTTAAAGCTACAACAAGCCAGGATCTTACTCCAATAAATTCTATGTGTTTTAAGAATAAGCGAACTCTAAAGGGAGGAGTAAAGGTGTATAAAAGGGCTTTCCAAAAGAAGAGAAATATTCCTCCTGCTTCCTCTAAAAATCTTAAAAGAGCACGCCCTAAGGCTCGGAAAGGATTCATTCTAAAATGGCTCCCTTAGCTCCAGAGCTTACTAAGACTTCATATTTTTTCAAGACACCCTTTAGATTTTTTTTCTTCGGAGGTTTCCATTTTTTCCTTCTTTCCTCTAATTCTTTTTCTTCTACTAAAAGTTCTAATCTTCTTCCTGGTATATCAATCTCTATAATATCTCCCTCTTCTACCAGGGCTATGGGGCCACCTTCTGCTGCTTCAGGAGAAACATGTCCTACACAGGCTCCTTGAGTTCCACCACTAAAACGGCCATCAGTAATCAGCGCTACAGAAGACCCTAATCCCATCCCTACGATAGCGGAAGTGGGGGAGAGCATCTCCCTCATGCCTGGGCCTCCCTTAGGTCCTTCGTATCGAATCACTACTACATCCCCTGGCTGAATGTGTCCTCCTAAAATAGCCTCATAGGCCTCCTCTTCAGAATTGAAGACCTTAGCAGGTCCCCTATGTTTCAACATCTCAGGCACTACCGCACTCGATTTCACAACTGACCCTTCTGGAGCTAAATTACCGTAAAGTATCGCTATACCTCCCTCTTTACTGTGAGGATTTTCCGCAGGTCTAATAATTTCGGGGTTTCTATTCTCCGCGGAGTTAATAATTTCTCCTATGGTTTTCCCTGAAACCGTTTTACAGGTAGTATCAATAAGCCCCAGCTTAGATAGCTCCTTTAACACAGCAGGTATTCCTCCGGCCTGATGGAGCTCAGAGACACTATAGGGCCCTGCTGGAATCAACTTAGCTAAAAGGGGAGTTCTTCGGGAGATCTCATCAAACATCTGTAGATTTAAGGGCAGATCCGCCTCCTTTGCTATAGCTAATAAATGAAGAACCGTGTTTGTGGAGCATCCTAAAGCCATATCTACCGCAATAGCATTTTTAAGGGAATTCAAGGTAACAATTTTGCGAGGGGTAAGGCCCTTTTTTACAAGGCTGACGATCGTTTTGCCAGTCTCTTTGGCTAATCGAATCCTATCCGCATATACCGCAGGAATTGTTCCATTTCCAGGAAGGGCTAAGCCTAAGGCCTCAGTAAGACAATTCATAGAGTTTGCAGTGAACATTCCTGCACAGGAGCCACAAGTTGGGCAAGCACAGGCCTCTAATTCAAAGAGCTCCTCCTCTGTCATCTCTCCTTTCTTAACCTTTCCAATACCTTCAAAGGCGGAAATAAGATTAACCTTTTGGCCTCTAAACTCGCCCGTTAACATAGGACCACCAGCAATAAGAATAGAGGGTATATTTAGCCGAAGGGCCACCATGAGCATACCAGGCGTAATTTTGTCACAGCTAGAAACCAAGACTAAACCATCAAAGGCATGAGCCATGGCCATGATCTCCACTGAGTCCGCTATCAGGTCCCTGCTGGGAAGGGAATACTTCATACCTTCGTGATTCATAGCTAAACCATCGCAAACTCCTATTACTCCGAACTCTACAGGAACACCTCCTGCCTGTCTAACACCTGCTTTTACCGCTGAGACAATTTCCCTCAAATGAATATGCCCAGGAATTATCTCATTAAAGGAATTAGCAATCCCAATAAGAGGTGCCTTTAGATCATCATCACTAAAGCCCAATGCCCTTAACAAAGCGCGGTGAGGAGCCCTTTCTAGCCCCTTTTTGATTCTGTCACTTCTCATAGTTCCTCCCTATTCACTAACTTGAAGTTCTATTCTAATCAGAATTAAAGTCTCCGTCAACTTGCCTTCCCAAAGGGACAAATGGGATAGTGACACTCTTTACAATTATAACAAAACCCACCGTGTCCCAAACTAGCAATCGCCCTTCGGTCTAATTTCTCTCCAACGAGAACCCGTGGCAAAATAATATCTAAAATAGTGACTTTAAAATACATAGCACAGGCGGGTATACCCAAAATGACTCTGTTATCTCCTAAGAGGGCATATAGAAACATGTTACCCGGAAGGACTGGAGCTCCGTATACATATACCTCCGGATTTAACTCCCTTATGGCAACCTTAGTTACATCATCGGGATCTACGGACATACCACCTGTGACCAGCACAACCTCACAACCTCGGTCCAGAAAATCTCTTATAGTATCTCTGATGAAGTCCTTCTCATCAGGTGCATAGAGGGGACCCTCAGCGCTCAAGTTAAAAGCCGAAAGCTTGGGAAGCATTTTGGGGGCAAAGGCATCTTTAATGCGTCCATAGAACACTTCAGTCCCTGTAATAAGTAATCCCGCTTTAAATATCTTCTGAGGTAGCACACGAAGGATCTTTTTGTCGGAACTCTGGGCTATTCTCTCCACTTCTCTTAATAGGGCCTCCTTCACTACCAAGGGGATTGCTCGCACTCCAGCCAAGGGTTCTCCCTTTTTTACCCACACATTGTTATGTTTTGTAGTGAGAGCAACCTCGCCCAGTAGATTGATCTCCAAAAGTCTTTCTATGTCAACCTTTAATAAGCCCTCATAAAGGGCTTTAAAAGTGATTTTCCCCTCACTTACGCTTTCAGACCATCCCACTCCCTCGCCCGCCACAGCCCTTGCCATTCGAAGGGCAGCCTCATCCTCGTGGATATCCTCTTCCTCGAGTTCAAGCACATAAATATGATTTTTTCCTAAATCCTTTAACTTTGGCACATCCTCTTCTTTAATAATATGCCCCTTTTTGAAACGCGCTCCCTTGAATTCACCAGGAATTATTTCCGTTACATCATGGGGCAAAACCATTCCTACGGCCTCTTCAATAGGCACTACCCTGTATTTCATAGTTCCCTTTCCTCCTATTTAGGTAATCCCTTGGTATATAACCAATTATAACTAATTTAAAATTATGTCAACAAATTTAGAATAAAAATTTCCTTGACTTGCTCTTAAAGAAAAATGTGTTAAATTATTTGAAAAATTTATTGGAGGTTTAAAAAATGAGAGAAGCAGTAGAAAGAGCCTTAGAAAAGGTTAGGCCAATGCTTCAAGCGGATGGTGGAGATGTGGAGTTGGTTGAGGTAACCCAGGATGGAGTAGTGAAAGTAAGACTTCAAGGTGCTTGTGGTTGCTGTCCTATGTCAGTAATGACCTTAAAAATGGGAATTGAAAGATTTATCAAAAGAGAGGTTCCAGAGGTAACTGAAGTTGTGGCGGTATAACCTATAGGGTGGGTAAATATGGCTAGAATAACTGTAGAGGATTGTTTAGAAAAGGTTCCTAATCGATTTAAGTTAATTCATCTTGTTATCGAGCGGGTTAAACAGCTTAGAGAGGGAGCGCCTCCTCTGCTCAAAACAGATAACAAAGAGATCGTTTTAGCACTTAGAGAAATTGCTCAAGGTTTAGTTACTCCGGAAAATATAAAAAATTTGGTGGTAAAGGAAAAGCCTGCTACTCCCTATGACATTGCGGAACTATTAAAGCAGAGAAGTGGTAAGTTTTAACCACTCCCTTCATTATGACTTATAGAGATTATTACGAAATTCTTGGAGTTCCAAGAAATGCCACACAAGAAGAAATTAAGAGAGCCTACAGAAAGTTAGCACTTAAATATCATCCAGATAGAAATCCAGGAAATAAAGAGGCTGAGGAAAAATTTAAAGAAATTTCCGAAGCTTATGAAGTGCTCTCTGATCCAGAAAAAAGGGCTCTTTATGACAGAGGAGGCCATACAGGGTTAAGAAATTCAGGCTATAGAGGATTTGAAGATATCTCAGACATCTTTCGGACCTTTTCTGATCTTTTCCAAGAATTCTTTGGATTCACCTTTGAAGAAAGGGCTCATTCTCAAAAGAGAGATGGAGCGGATCTTTCCACCGAGATCTGGCTCGACTTTGAGGATATTCTCCAAGACAAAGAGGTTACTCTGGAATTGGAAAAATGGGAAACCTGTGAGGACTGTCAAGGGTTAGGTTATGACATCCAAAAGGGCACTAAGGGTTGCCCTCAATGTCAGGGCAGAGGTAGGGTAACTTATACCGAAGGCTTTTTTAGAGTTAGCTATATCTGTCCAGAATGTAATGGCAGAGGTTTTACCTATAAAGAGATGTGTGTAGTCTGTGGAGGGGCGGGCAGAGTAAAAAGGAGAAAAAAACTTAAAATAACCTTACCGGCAGGGGTTGAAGATGGAGCTATCTTTCGCTATCCTGGAGAGGGAGAAGGTGGCATCTTAGGTGGGAAACCTGGAGATCTCTATATCAGGGTTAGAGTTAAACCCCATCCACTCTTTCGCAGGGAGAAAAATGATCTATATGGAGAGCTAAAAATTAATTTTGTCTCTGCAATATTAGGTGAGGAGCTTAAAATACCCTTTTTTGGAAAAGAGTTAGAGATAAAAATTCCACCTGGAATCCAGCCTGGGGATAAAATAATTCTAAAAGGTATGGGCCTAAGAGATTGGAAAACTGGAATAGTAGGAGATCTTATTTTGGGAATTAAGGTGGAACTCCCTAAGGAAATCTCTCCTAAAGGGCGAGAACTCCTTCAAGCCTTGGCCCTTACTGAAAATCTCTCTAAGGGTTCTCTTACCGAGATAAATCCAATAATAGAAAACCACTCAAAGAAGAGGGAAAACGCAAGAAGAAAAAAAGAAAGTCTTTGGGAGCGTATCTTTGGAAGTTAAACCCTTTGAGTTTACTCATCTCCGTGAGAACGGAAGCCTTCACATGGTTGATGTGGGGCAAAAGGGGTTCACAGAAAGAGTTGCCCGCGCAAAAGCGGAAGTGGTATTCCCTGAGGAAATTTTTCCCAAAATTATGGACAAGGATGTGCCTAAAGGTGATTTTTTAGCCTGTGCTCAAGTAGCTGGCATATTAGCCGCCAAAAAAACCAGTGAACTCATACCACTATGTCATCCTTTACCTATCTCTCACATAGACATCTCCTTTCAATTTATACCTGAAAGATCACTCTTAGAAATAACTGCAGAGGTAAAGACTACTGCTCAAACGGGAGTGGAAATGGAGGCTCTTACCGCAGTAAGTATCTCTGCCCTTACCATCTATGACATGTGTAAGTCCCTGCACAAGGGGATAAAAATTGAAAACATCAGGCTTGTGTATAAGAGAGGGGGAAAGAGCGGAGAAGTAATTTTGGAGTAAAAAATTGTTTGGGAGGTGGGGATGGAGAGGGAAAAGCTGCAAATCTTTAAGGAGTTACTTTTAAAGAGGAGGGAGGAAATTTTAAGGGAGGTTGCCGAAACCATAAAGGATTTGGAGGAAGGAGCAGAAAATCTTCCAGATGCGGTTGATCAGGCAGCAAGGGAGACTACTCTTGTATTGGATCTCCGACTAAGAGATAGAGATCAGAAACTTCTTAAAAAAATTGACAAGGCTTTACAAAAAATTGAAGAGGGCACTTATGGTATATGTGAAGCCTGTGGAGCGGAAATAGGCGAGAAGAGACTTATGGCCAGGCCGGAGGCAACTCTTTGTATCGATTGTAAGCGAGCTCAGGAACGCTTGGAAAGAATTAAGGGTGAATAATGCCCCTTGAAATATATAGAGCTCTACTCTGTCAGACAAAACAACCTTAAGGGTTTTGACCTTTTATTACCCTTTTATCATTTAATTGTTGTCACTGGGGTTTCTGGAGCTGGTAAATCAAGCCTTGTCTTTGATACCCTTTATGCGGAAGGCAGTAGGAGATACATAGAGACTTTCTCAGCTTATGTTAGACAATTTTTTGAACGTCTCCCTAAACCTCTATTACAGGATCTACGCTTTATTCCTCCAGCTTTGGCCTTTCCTCAAGGAAACTTTGTCAAAACCTCCCGCTCTACCGTTTCTACACTAACAGAAATAGCTCACTTTATAAAAATGTTCTATTATCACATTGCAGAGCCCTATTGCCCCATATGCAATCTCAAAATTAAATCCCTTGATGCCCATCAAATGGCCACTGATATCTTAAGAACCTTTAAAAATGAATTCGTCTATATAATGGTGCCCAGGGTTGTAGAACAGGACATTAACTATCTCCGAGAAGGCCTATTAGCCTCTGGATTTACCCGAATTGTCCTTCAGGGAAAGGTGTATGAACTTGATGAAATGGAGGTTCTACCTGACTCAGAGGAGATAGAAATCCTTCTTCATCGCCTAAGGATAGAAGAAGAAATTCTTTCAGATCTCGTTTCCACATTAGAACAAGCCTTACAGATCTCTGACAGGGTGAAGGTGCAAACCCTATATGGAGAGGCAAAAATTTACATAAACAAGGAAGAATGCCCAAAATGCGGTTTTAAAGTTCCTCCTAAGAGTCCTGCCCTCTTTTCCTTCAACACCTCTCAGGGAGCCTGCCCCGAATGTAAGGGCTTTGGTAATTTGCTTAAGGTAGACTTAGAAGCCTTAGTGAGGTATCCTGAAAAAAGCTTAGAGAAAGGTGCTATCCCGGCGCTTGATTTTCCCGCTATGTTTGAGGTTAAGTGGGATCTCTTTGATTTTATCAGAAAAAAGGGATATAGCACCGATATCCCCTTCAAGGACTATCCTCTATCCTTACAAAGGAGCATCTTTGAGGGAGAAGGCAACTGGTATGGTTTAAGCGAGATAGTGGAGTGGTTGGAAGCCCATCGGTATAAGCCTCACTTGCGCATAATATTAGCCCGCTTAAGAAGAGAAGTAAAATGTCCAACCTGTAAAGGTGCCCGTTTCCATCCCCAGGCCCTCTATTTTAAGATAAGGGACATTAATATCGCAGAGTTCCATCAACTGGAAATAAAGGAAGCTAACTCTTTCATTGGAGAATTTCTTAAAGATTCTCCCTCTATTGTGGGAGAGAGATTAGCTAAAGAAATCAAGAGAAGGCTTGACTACTTAGAAGGGGTTGGCCTCTCATACCTTACCTTAGGAAGAGCCAGCCGAACCCTTTCAGGTGGAGAACTAAGTAGATGCCTCTTAACAAGGGCCCTATCCTCAAATCTCGTAGAAACTCTCTATATATTAGATGAGCCTACCACAGGGCTTCATCCCAAGGATACACATAAAGTCCTTGACTTTCTTCATCACCTGGTCTCCCAGAACAACACAGTGATAGTGGTGGAACACGATCCCGAAATGATTTTAAAGGGAGATTTTTTAGTAGAACTTGGTCCCAAAGGAGGCGACGAGGGAGGGCACCTCCTCTATGCGGGAAGTCCTTCAGGCATCTTAAATAAGGATACTCCTACTTCGGAAGCTTTAAGAGCTATACTTACCCAAAGGGAGTTTATACCTCCACATCTGAAAACTACGGAATTTCTGGAAATAAGAGAAGCACAACGCTTTAACCTAAAAAATATCTCAGCTCAAATACCCTTAGGACACATTACTGTCATAGCGGGGGTTTCTGGCTCTGGAAAGTCCACTTTTTTAGAGGAGATACTCTACAAGGGACTACTTGCGCTCAAAGAACACAGAAAGCCGGAACACTCTAAGGAGATCAGAGGGTTTAAATCTTACTATCAAGTCCTCTATCTCACTCAGGAGCCCTTAGCTCGCTCTCCAAGGGCAATAGTAGCCACCTTTATGGGAATTTATCCTTACCTTCGAAAGCTTCTTGCCTCAACTGATGAAGCCAAAAATTTGGGCTATAGTGAAGGGGCCTTTTCCTTTAATTCCGAATTAGCCCAATGCGAGAATTGCAAAGGCTTAGGTTTCGAAATAGTGGAGATGCAATTTTTACCAGATTTAATAATACCTTGCGAGGTTTGTCAGGGAAGGAGATTTAAGGAGGAGGTGCTTGAAATAAGATGGAGAGGCAAAAATATCTCCGAGATGTTAGATCTTACGGTGGAATCCGCCCTTAAGTTTTTTGGAAATCATCGAGAAATTCAGAGGCTTTTACAGATCTTAGAGAGCCTTGGGCTTGGTTATCTAAGATTAGGACAACCGCTTTCCACTCTCTCAGGTGGGGAAGCTCAGAGATTAAAGATAGCAGAGCTTTTAGCCCAAATTGGAAGCTCCAAGGCCATCATACTCTTAGATGAACCTACAGTTGGACTACACTTAAAGGATATCGAAAAACTTCTTCAAGCCCTAAGACTTCTTAAAGAAAAGGGCCACACGGTAGTTATCGTAGAACACCATCCTGAAGTAATGCTACTTGGAGACTGGATTTTGGAATTTGGACCTGAAGGAGGAGAAAAGGGGGGCTATCTCCTCTATCAGGGAGAACTTAAAAATTTCTTAGAAACTTCAACCCCTACTGCAGTATACTTGAAAGAGTATCTCCAGGGTAAAACTTTAAAGGAGACAAAGCCTAACGCCTATCAATTTGAGGAGCGCTATATTAAACTTCGGGGTATCCGTCATCACAATCTGCAAAACATAGACTTGGATTTGCCTCGGAATAAGTTCATAGTTATTACCGGGGTCTCAGGGTCTGGCAAATCAACCCTTGCCTTTGATGTTCTCTTCACTGAAGGCCAAAGAAGATTTTTAGAGACTCTTCCTGCCTATCTCAGGCAATTTTTTAAACTCTACGAAGAGATTGATTTTGACAACATTACTGGACTTCCCCCAACAGTTGCCCTGGAACAAAAATCCGGAGAAATTTCTCCAAGATCTACAGTAGGCACCATAACGGAAATCCTTCCTTACTTGAGACTTCTATATGCCCGAGCAAGTAAGGCTTATTGCCCCAATTGTGGAGAAGAGTTATCACCTAAATCCAAAGAGGAAATACTTGAGATAGCTAAGCAGTGGTGGAGAAAGCATTCTGAGCAAAGCATAGAGATTTTAGCAACTCTTGTGAGATATCGTAAAGGACATTATCGCCCTCTTTTAGAAAGCCTTTTAAAAAGGGGGTATCATAGGGTAATAATTGACGGCATCACCTATGAGCTACCGCCTATTCCCAATCTTTCTCGCTACCGCGAACACACCATAGAGGTATTTTTAGGAAGCGCTAACTCGGAGGAGAGTTTCCATACCCTTTTGTCAAAGGCTCTAAGGGAAGGAAAAGGATCTGTGATCCTAAGGACTAATGGAGAGGAGCTTTATTTGAGTCAAAAGAGGGTTTGTCTCCGCTGTGGAGTAAGTCTTCCCGAACCAGATCCCCTGCTTTTTGCCTTTAATACCAAGGTTGGAGCCTGTCCTGAGTGTCAGGGAATAGGTAAAATAGAAGAAAAAATTTGCCCCAGCTGTAAAGGAAGTAGATACCGAAGGGAAGTTCACTACTTTAAAATAAAAAACTTATCCCTTCCCGAGCTATGCGAACTCTCCATTGAAGAAGCTTTGAAATTTATAAGAAGCCTTAATACAGAAGGCAGAGAGAAAATTTTTCTTGAAACTCTGTTACCAGAGATCACCAAGAGACTGGAATATCTCGTTGATTTGGGGCTTAATTACCTAACTCTATCCCGCTCCGCAGATACTCTCTCTGCAGGGGAGGCAAAGCGCGTGAGGATTTCAGCAGAGATAGGAAGTAATCTCACTGGAGTTGCCTACATATTAGATGAACCCACGATAGGACTTCATCCCAAGGATACTCAGAAATTACTTCAGGTTCTAAAGAAGCTCCGTGATAAAGGAAACACCGTCATAGTTGTGGAACACGATGAAGAAGTTATTCTAAGTGGAGATTTTATTGTAGATCTTGGGCCCGGTGGGGGAAAAAGGGGAGGCAAGGTTGTATTTTCGGGAGTCAAGGACTCCCTTTTTAACTCTCAGAGCTCACTTACTGCAAAGGCACTTCGCAACAGGGAAAGGAAAGCCCTAAAAAGTAAGCTTAGAAACCCCAGCAATTTTCTATTTTTAGGTGGTGTGCATTGGAGAAACCTTCAAAACATTGATGTCCAAATTCCCCTGGGAGTTTTCACTTGTGTAGTAGGTGTATCTGGGGCTGGAAAGTCTAGTCTAATATGTGAAGCCCTGTATGAAAACCTAAAGATGGTTTTAAGCAAGGGAACTCAGCAAAAACTTAAGGGACTAAGGGAATTAAAGGGTTTTGAATCTCTATCGGAGGTTTACTTAGTGGATCACTCTCCAATTGGGAATACCCCCCGCTCCATACCTGCTACATACATAAAGGTCTTTGACGAAATTAGAAGGGCCTATGCCCAGACAAGACTTGCCAGAGAGAGGGGGTATCGTGAGGGAAGATTTTCCTTTAATACGGAAGAGGGCCAATGTTCCCATTGTAAAGGACAGGGAAAGATCAAAGTAGAAATAAAATTTTTACCCGCGGTCTATCAAACTTGTGAATTCTGTGAGGGAAAAAGGTATAACCGGGAAACCTTAGAGGTAACTCTCAGAGGAAAGAGCATAGCGGAAATTTTAGAGATGGACTTTAAAGAAGCCAGAGATTTCTTCAAGGGTTACCCATACATTGCCTCTAAACTTGAGCTTCCCTGTAAGATTGGTCTTGACTATCTTTCCTTAGGTCAACCAAGTCCCACTCTCTCTGGGGGAGAGGCTCAGAGAATAAAATTAGCTAAGGAATTAGGCAAAATTCAGCGTAAACCTGTAATGTATCTGATGGATGAACCCACCACTGGGCTCCACATATTAGACATTGAAAAACTGGTGTCTGCCCTGCAAGAGCTTGTAGATAAAGGGCACAGCGTAGTGGTAATAGAGCACAACTTAGAATTAATCAAGTGTGCAGACTGGATTATTGAATTAGGCCCCGAAGGGGGAGAAAAAGGGGGCCACCTCATTTTTCAGGGCCCTATCGAAGAATTTTTAAGAACTTACACACCTACCTCTGAAGCTCTTAAAAAATACCTACAAGCCTAAATCTAACAAAATCTTGCAATGTCAAAAGGTGTGGTATAGTCTGTAATTAGAGTAAGTTATTAGAGAATCTTAAAACTGGAGGTGAAGTCTCTCATGAAGGTAAAAAATTGGATGGTTTCAAATCCCATAACCATTTCACCGGACAAAACAGTAGAAGATGCCCTTCAGGTCATGAAACTTAACTCCATAAGACATCTTCCCATCGTTGAGGGCGAAACTCTAAAAGGCTTAGTAACAGAGAGCAGTTTGAGAGCCTATCTTTCTCCCGAGAAGCAAAAATTACCCCTGAGAGAGGTTATGATTATAAATCCAATTGTAATTGATCCCGAAGCCTCCATAGATGAAGCGGCAAGACTTATTTACAAATACAAAATTGGAGGTTTACCTGTAGTGTCAAATGGTAAACTTACAGGGATAATTACTGTTACAGATATCTTAGAAGCTTTCATCGAGCTTATGGGGATTTTAAAGGCTTCATCCCGTATTGATGTGGTCCCCTATCAAGACAATTTGGATGATGTCTTAGAGGAAATAAGATCCTTAGGCGGAAAAATAATCTCCATTGGCATGGATATAACCATTAACGGAGAGAAAGTCTACTTTATTCGCTTAGAAAAGATGCCTTTAGAGGTTCTTGCCTCTCAATTAGCTAACAGAGGTCACAAGGTAGTCTCCTTTATAGAATAAATCCCAATTTATTACCTCCTAATTGGCCAATTAAACACTAAGTTAAAAGCGAAAGCTATCTTCTCCTAAGGGGCAGACTTTTGTTTGGTTTACACCTGCTGGGTGATAGGGGAATTCATATGGAAAGTTAGTTTTGATAATCCTTTCATAGCTTTTTTAATGTCTCTATCGGCGAATTTAGGTTACAAATATCACTTGATTTTTTTCTATAAATATATATAGTTATAATTCCACCTTGAAATAGGGGGTTTAAAATGGCTGAGGAATTTAAAGTGAGAAGAACTATTGAAGAAATAAATAGGAGAATTGAAAAGGGAGAGGTAGTAGTTTTAACAGCGGAAGAGTTTTCAAACCTTGTTAAAGAGGTAGGACCTCTTCAAGCAGCCAAAGAGGTGGATGTAGTTACAACAGGGACCTTTTCTCCCATGTGTTCCTCAGGAGCCTTTATTAATTTTGGTCATACAGTTCCCACTATCAAGGCTCATAGAGTGTGGTTAAATGATGTGCCCGCTTATGCTGGACTCGCCGCTGTGGACATATATATCGGTGCAACGGAGCCCCGTGAGGACGACCCTCTTAATAAGGTTTTCCCTGGTCAATTTCTATATGGTGGAGGCCATGTAATTCATGACCTCGTTGCAGGCAAAAAAATCCTCCTGAGAGCCACAGCCTACGGCACTCACTGTTATCCTCGGAAATCTCTCGAGATGGAAATCACTCTACAAGATTTGGTTAATGCCTATCTTTGCAATCCAAGAAATGCTTATCAAAATTATAATGTAGCTATAAATCTCTCAGACAAAATATTATATACATATATGGGGATTCTCAAACCTAATTTAGCTAATGCCAACTATGCCACTGCAGGTTGTTTATCTCCTCTCTTAAAGGATCCCTATTTAAAAACCATAGGACTGGGAACGAGAATCTTTCTTGGAGGAACTAAGGGTTATGTAGTATGGGCAGGCACGCAACACAAGACTGAAGTTAAACGCTCACCTAAGGGAGTTCCCATTCAACCTGCAGGCACTCTAATGGTAATGGGTAATTTGAAGGAAATGAAGCCTGAATGGCTCATTGGAACCAGTCATCTGGGTTATGGTTGTTCATTAGCAGTTGGCTTGGGAATACCCATACCAATATTAAATGAACAAGTAGCAGAATGGGCAGGGCTTGCGGACGAGGATCTATTGGCTCAAGTAGTAGACTACTCCCATGACTATCCCAATGGAATTAAGAGAACTTACGGAACTGTTAGCTACGAAGAATTAAAGAGTGGAACTATTAGGATTCTGGGCAAAGAAATCCCCACTGTCCCCTTGACCAGTTTAGTCAAATCGAGAGAAATCGCCGAAATCCTTAAAGATTGGATTAAAAGGGGTGAATTTCTCTTAACTGAACCTGTTGCACCCTTGCCAGGTGCGGAACTTTTTCGGATGCGCTAAGACCATCCTCCCCATCCTTTGGGAGGATGGGGAGAAATAGGTCTTACAAAATCATGCTCTCTTCAGGCTCGTTTAAGATTTTCACTAATCTTATTTTAAAATAAAGGTCTTCCCCAGCAAGGGGAGGATTTAGATCTAAGACTATTTCATAGGGAGTCACATCTACCACTATCGCAGGGAAGGTCATTTCACCCTGAGGGGTATCCACAATAAGATTTATCAAAAGTCCAGGTGCGGGCTCCACATCAAGATTGAGGGCATCTCTGGGAATGGAGCGAATAAGATTTTCATCTCTCTCACCAAAGGCTTTCTCTTTAGGAATAACCACATCTCTTTCCTCCCCCTCGGTCATACCAAGAACTGCCTCAGATAGGCCAGGAATTATCTCTGGGGAACCTACTTCAAACACAAAGGGATCTCCCCCGAAGGTATCCTCAAAAACTTCCCCGGAGGAAATCTTTCCCACACAATGAATACTAATTACATCTCCGATTTGCACCTTACGCATAAAAGACTCCTTTATTACTAAATTTGATAGAAGTTGAGAATTTAGAGGATAGGACTCCAAAGACTCAAGCTTCTATCTGGTCATAGGGTATCACTAAAATCCAATTTTTCAAGAACAACCAGAGCAAAACACATAATAGCAGGCTTATCCTGAGAAAACAGTATACCCTCCCCTCTCCTTGCCTTTAAACCTATTTTTTCAGGGGAGAGCCCTAACAAACTTCCGAGATTCTCCTTGATCTGGGAATAAAAGGGGGCAATTGGGGGCGCATCCAAAACAAGGGTTAGATCTACTTGATAAAATTTTAAATTCTTACTTAGTAAAAGCTTCAAAGTCTTTTGAAGAAGAAGGGAACTTCTAATATCTTTAAACTGTGGATCGGAATCCGGAAAAAGGGTTCCAATGTCGGGAAACCCTCCTGCGGACAGCCCTGCATCTATTAGGGCATGCAAAAGCACATCTCCATCTGAGTGCCCATAAGCACCTTGGCTATAGGGAATTTCCACCCCACCAAGATAGAGCTTTCTACCTTCCTTTAAAGGATGAATGTCAAAACCAAATCCAAAGAAAAATCTTCCTTCTAACATCTAACTTATCTTTAAATTTTATCCTCGAAAAAAATTGCGTCAATGAACAGGAAAAGTTTTTAGTCTTTATTAAGTCTTTATTAATTGACAAAAGGTGTTTTTGTATTATCTTAGAGAAAACTACTAAAGGGTGACTATCTATGAAAAATCTTCAGGATCTCTCGTCGTGGGGAGTAGCCTTAGAAGAAATTCCTCCCGAGGGCCTTACTTTAGAATTTCAAGATATTAATTTTTTAGGTGAGGATATTAAGATCGTTACTCCCTTTTATGGATACCTCAGGATAAAAAAATTAGGTTTTGAGATTGAGGTTGAGGGGTCGCTCAAAGGGGCTATAGAATTGCGCTGTGACCGCTGTCTTGAACTCTTTGTATTTCCAATTGAAGAAACCTTTAAAGTAGCTCTCCTTCCTGCGAAATCTCTGAAATTTGAAGAAGAAAGAGAACTTGAGACGGAGGAATTAGAAGTGAGTTTCTATGAAGAAAACTTCCTATCTTTTTATTCAGTTTTGAGAGAGGAGATATTACTTACCTTACCCTTTAGAAATCTCTGTGCTGTGGATTGTAAGGGGCTTTGTTCAAAATGTGGAACAAATCTAAATAGGGAGACCTGTTCTTGTAGAGGCATGAAGAAAACCTCTCCCTTTGCGATTTTAGGTAATCTTTTAAGGAAAAGCGAAAATACAGTAATTAGGGAGGGATAGAATGGCGGTTCCAAAGAGAAAAACCTCGAGATCGAGAAGGGGGATGAGGAGGGCACATCAAGCTCTAACACCTCCTTCAGGAAGTATCTGTCCCAGATGTAAATCCTTCAAATTACCCCATCGGATCTGTTTGAAATGTGGATTTTACAAAGGGAAGACCTTTATAGAAAAATCAGAATCCTAAATTCCTATTAAATGTATCGCATAGCTTTAGATGTAATGGGGGGAGATTTTGCCCCCCAAGTTACTCTTGAAGGAGCAACTTTCGCTCTGAAGAGTTTTCCTGAACTACATTTAGTTTTAGTTGGTCCCCAAAGGGTCATAGCACCTTTCCTCACTTATCCGAGAGTAGAGGGCATTTTTGCAGAAGAAGTGGTTTATATGGATGAGTCTCCGGGAGAGGCTCTTAAAAAAAAGAGAGGCGCAAGTATTTTTGTTGGTCTTGACTTACTAAAAAAGGGGTATGCTCAAGCCTTTGTTTCTGCTGGTAATTCTGGAGCGGTGGTTGCGGGAAGCATGTTTATCTTGGGACGGCTAACTGGGGTTAGAAGACCGGCTATTGCCACCCTACTTCCCACTCTTCGCGAACCTATGGTTCTTATAGATGCGGGAGCTAATGTGGATTCTAAACCCTATGATCTCTATCAGTTTGCGGTTATGGCCAATCTTTTTCTTGAGACGATTTGGGGAAGACCTCAACCTAAAATTGCCCTCCTCTCTATTGGAGAGGAAATTGGAAAGGGCAATTTCTTAGTCAAGGAGACCCATAAACTCTTATCCGCTTCCTCACTTAACTATTATGGTAACATTGAAGGCAGAGACATTTATAGGGGAGAGGTTGACATTGTAGTCTGTGATGGATTTATAGGTAACATATGTTTGAAATTATCGGAGGGACTTGCGGAAACCATTCTGGAGATGTTAAAAAAGGAAGTGAAAGAATCCTTTCTTTATCTCTTAGGAATGTCTCTGGCTAAGGGTGCTTTAAAGGCCTTTAAAAAGAAGACGGATTGGCGCGAATATGGAGGAGCTCCTCTTTTGGGGGTTAAGGGCAATGTGATTATATCCCATGGAAAGTCCGATGCCCTTGCTATAAAAAATGCCTTAAGACAGGCCTTACACTTTGCTAAGCTAGACTTAGCAAATCAACTGGAAAAAGCAATCCAACAACATCACATAGAGGAGGAAGAGGTTGCAGATTAAAAAGGCTTCGGTGATACTCTCCAGTGGTATGGCTGTGCCTCCCAAGGTGCTTACTAACTACGACCTTGAAAAAATGGTAGATACTTCAGATGAATGGATAATTGAGCGAACTGGCATAAAAGAAAGGCACATACTTGATAACAATGAAGTAATTAGCACTTACGCTATTGAAGCCTCTAAGGAAGCCTTGAAGAGGGCTGGACTTCAGGCGAAAGATATAGATTTAATTATATGTGCTACCCTTACTCCTGACTACTTGATGCCTTCTTTGTCAATTCTAATACAAAATGGCTTAGGCGCGGTAAAAGCAGGCGCCTTTGATTTATCCGCTACTTGTTCGGGCTTTCTCTATGCCCTCTGTATTGGGGATCAGTTTGTTAGAAACAATCCAGAGAGAAAGATCCTAATCGTAGGTGCAGAGGCACTATCCCGAAAGACTAACTGGCAAGATCGCACTACCTGTGTGCTTTTTGGAGATGGGGCTGGGGCAGTGATAATGACAGGGCAGGAGAATCACGATAGAGGTATTATTGATTTTATCTTAGGAGCAGATGGCTCAAATTCCCATCTTTTGACTTTAAAAGGAGGAGGCTCCGCCTATTTTCCCTTGGATGAAAAACTCCCTCCTGAAGAATATTATATTCGAATGCAGGGAAGAGAGGTTTTTAAAATTGCCACCCGAGTCATGGAAAAAATCGCCCTGGAGCTTCTGGAAAGAAACAATTTAAAACCAGAAGACCTCGACCTTATCATCCCCCATCAAGCTAATCTAAGAATAATAGAGTATCTTCGCGAGAGATTAAATCTTCCTAAGGAAAAGTTTTTTGTAAACATCGATCGCTACGGAAATACCTCTGCTGCAAGTATACCTATAGCACTTTACGAAGCGGAAAAAGAAGGCAAACTCCAAAGGGGGAATCTCTTATTAATGGTAGCCTTTGGAGGAGGCTTTACCTATGCTGGTGTTTTAATGCGCTGGTAAAGAGGTAGCATTTGATAAATTTATAGCATGAGGAAATTTACCCTTAAACCTAAGATCTATCTTGCGTTTTTTGAGAGATTCCCAGGCTACATAGCAGTTCTTGACGAGAGGGGAAACATTTTAGCCACAAATAAGACCTGGCAGGAGTCAGCTTTAACCAGAGGGTTAATAGCCAGAGCGGACTGTATAGGCTATAATTACTTTAAACTTTTGGAGGGGGTATCTGAGGAAGAAAAGCCACAAGCAAAGGAGATAAAAGAAGGGCTGGAGAAGGTCCTTAGGGGAGACCTATCCTACTTTAGAAAGCCATATGCCTTTTATGAGCCTGATGGAAGCCTAAAAAAATATCTTCTAACCTTTTTTCCCCTCCCAGTCAAACCTAAGCTATTCGTTATCTACCACGAGGAAATCCTATCAGTAGATGTTCCTTCAGAGAAGAGTTCTTCCGAGGGAAGATCTCCCCAAAGCCCTTTGAAAGAAGAAAAGGGAACTTCTCTTCATATAAATGAATTAACATCCTTAGACAAAATAGTCCTACCCTTTCTGGAGTTACTTCAAGATAAGCTTCCCTCTGAGCTCGAACACCTTCGAAGAAAAACCCTGGAAGAGATAAAAAAACTAAAGGAAGATAGGATGCGAAAGCTTCATCCCTTAGCTAATTTAAGCACCAAGGAGGCTCAAGTTGCCCTGATGGTGAAAGAAGGCCACTCCTCGGAGGAAATTTGTAAGCTCCTTAATTTAAGCAAAGATGCAGTAAACTTTTACCGAAAAAAAATTAGAGAAAAATTTGGTCTAAAGGGCAAGAGGATTTCTTTAAAGAAGTTTTTAAATCAAATTTTATGACATTATCAGGGACTCTCTCTAAAAAATGTTGCCCTTCCATGACTTTAGCCTTCAGGCTTTAATCTTCCCTCTATCCTCCAACATAAACGCTCTCTTGCTTTTTGTAGAAGCTTCCCTCTAAAAAGAGCATAAGCAGAATTGCCAATTTGACTCCCATTAGGAGATAGAGTCGTGGCAAACTAAGTTGTCCCCTTTTTAGTAAAGGGAAGGAAAACTTGGCAGTTAGTTATAGTTTATATTTTATATATTTTATATAATAGAGGATGTGGTGGTAAAATAAGGGAAGCAGCAGAGTGATGCAGAAATAACTCCGGAGAAGATTTTGAACCCAATTATTAAAGATTTAGGATCCAAATCTTATTAAAACAAGAAGAAGGCTCAAAAAGGAAAAACCTGCTACAATTAACCACTGCAGGAAGTTAAATCTTCTATCTAAGGCCTCAAAACGAGCATTCATGGCCTCAAAACGGGTATTCATTGCCTCAAAGCGGGTATCCATTTCCTTTTGCAGAGCTTCAAAACGGGTGTTCATCTCCTTTTGCAGAGCTTCAAAACGGGCATTCATGGCTTCAAAACGGGTGTTCATTTCCTTTTGCAGAGCTTCAAAACGGGCATTCATGGCTTCAAAACGGGTGTTCATTTCCTTTAACAAGGCGGAAAATCTCTCCTCCTCTAACTGCCTCAAAAACTTTAACTCTTCCTCCAACCTTAATAGCCTCTCCACTAAGGAGATCTCCCTTGTCTCCCGCTCATGCTTAATTATAAACTCCTTCAGCTTTTCCTTTATCACCTCTTCCACTATGGAAGCCATCCACTCCTTTAACTCACTCTGACTCAAAACTTCCACTCCATTCATCTGTTCACCCCTCAATCTAAGCCATATTCAATAAGTATAATAGCACTCTACTAAAAAACAAGCCTTATGTATAAGCTCAATTCAATCCATAAGGCCACCTCTCCACTTTATCCCACAACAAATACTTCATCAGCTCCCTATTAAACCCCAATATATCATACCCCAACTCCTCCATATATTATATCAGATCCGCATCTATCGTCCTATTTAATCGCACTACATATCTATTCCCCCTTCGGATTCCTCGGATAATCAAATTTGCATATAAGCTTAATCTCACTTCTGCCTTCCCTCGAAGTTACCCCCTATCTTTCAAATACCTTATTCTCCTCCCTATCTTCAATACTGAGACCGCTTCATTCCTCTCTTTTCACCAAATCAATCTCTAATAAAATCCACAACCTCTCCCGCCAATGCTTTTGTGCTTTCCTCTTGATATTCTCAGTTTAGTTGAGTTGAGTCTCTCAAGATTTCTTTGCATCTTGATTCCATACTTACCTTCGACTTTTTTCCCTCTTTGTTGAGAATACTCTGCAGTGATAGATATATTTCTATAAGATAGTAAAACTTATGCATTTTTTATCTTGACTCGTTAATAAATTACAATATAATAATTGCTAAAAAATGGAAGAAGATTGTGTTTAGAAGGAAGACGATATTAACTACATTATTTTCCCTTTTAATCCTATGCGCCCTTTTTAGCTTAGTTTATTCTCAGACAAATCCGTTGGAAGAGGGAATAAGGCAGTTTCAGGCAGAAAATTACGAGGAAGCCCTTGAAAGTTTGAAAATAGCTAAAGCACAAAATCCAGAGTCGGCTTTAGTTGCCTACTTTCTTGGCCTTACACTGAGACAAATGGGAGAAATCAGAGCTTCTATTGAAGAATTCAAACGGGCAGTAACTTTGCAACCACCAGTAATAGAGGCCTATTTTGATCTAATAGAGCTTCTCCTTACCCTGGATAATCTTAAGGAAGCCCAATTTTGGCTTGCTAAAGCAGAAGGTGAAAAGGTTAGACCGGCTCAGGTGAGCTTTCTCAAGGGGCTATTACACCTCAGGGAGGGCAAGATTGACAAGGCTATCATAGCTTTTGAAGAAGCCAAAAAATTAGATCCCACCTTGGAACAGGCGGCTAATCTCTAGATAGCTTTAGCTCAAATAAAGAAGAGAAAATTTAAAACTGCTCTACAAACTCTTAAAATCGTTACTTCTATAGACCCTAAAAGTGAACTTGCAGAGTTTGCCAAGGAGTATGAGCGAGCTTTGGAACGGCTAATTAAAGAACATAAATTTTTAAAGATAGGACTTTCCCTTAATTATCAATATGATGACAACGCAGTTGGAGCAGATGGAACCATAGTCAAAAGAGCCTATGACACTATAAATTCAGGCTCCCTTAGATTAGAGATTCAACCTCTAATAGAACCCCCATGGTATTTCAATTTCCAATCCCATCTCAGCACAAGCTACTATGGAAGATTTGACAATTTAAATACCAAAAGTATTACCTTTTTAGGTATTCCAGGATTTCACCTTCCAAAGGGCATGTTTTCTATACCTACCTCCTACACCCGAAATTGGCTTGACGAAAAGGAATATTCAGAAAACTATTCCTTAAAACCCAGCTTGAATTTAATTCTCATGGAGAATCACCTCTCTCAATTTTATACTGGTTATGGCAAAACCAGAATGATTAGAAAATATCCTTGGCAGAGAGAAGAGGAAGAGAGCAGAACTTCAACCCATTACAACTTTGGTTTAGGTTATATTTACAGCTTTGCCGAGGGTCGGGGAATGGTTAACCTAAGATACGAACATCAAATTAACGAAGCTAAGGGTAAAAACTGGAAAAATAAAGGGGATAAACTTTCTGGAACAGTTCTTATCCCCCTTCATAAAAAATTAAGTCTTTCACTTTTTGGAGACTATTCAACTCTAAGATTCAATTATGTCCATACTGTGTTTGGAAAAAAAAGAAAGGATACCCAAATGACAGGTGGTTTTCTTTTAAGATGGATCCTATATAGAGGACTGAGCATCAATTGTCAAGGAGTTTACATTAGAAACAAATCCAACATAAAGGTTTACGATTATGACAAAAAACCCTTTTCCATAGGGATTGATTATGAGTTTTAGGGGTATAATTATGAATATTGTGTATGTTAGGAAAATTATCCTGGTCCTTATTTCTTTGCTTGTTTTTTTAATATTAAATGCTACTCTCCTTCAAGCAAAGCCTGTGGGAAAGGTAACTGGAATAGAGGGAGTAGCGGAGGTCCTGAGGGGTGGGAAAATACCGGCAATTCCTTTAAAACTCAACGATTTAATTTACGAAAAAGATGTCCTCAGAACCAAAAGTGGTGCCAAGCTTGAGATAACCTTCACCGATGGTTCTGTTCTTAGAGTTGCCCAGAGATCAAGAGTAGACATAAGCGAATATCTACTTGATGAGGCCAACAGAGCGGTTCTGGAAGTCAAAAGGGGAACGGTTCAAGCCCAAGTGAATCCAGAGCTCAGTAAAAAAATAGAGCAGGATCCAAAGAAACATAAATTTGAGATAAAAACCCCCGTGGCAGTGGCAGGAGTTAGGGGAACCGACTTCTTTGTTTTTCACGAACGAGTTGCAACGGGAGTTCTGGTTAAAACTGGCCAAGTTTATACTTATAATCCTCAGATACCTGACAAAGTAGTAATAGTCCAGCCCGGACAAATAACCTTCATATCCGAGGGAAAACCTCCCGCTCCACCCCGAGCCGCAACTGAAAAAGAAATGAAACAACTTGAAAAGGAGACCTATATAGAGAAAAGAGTGGAAACTACTCCACCAGAGAGGCCTGAAGATCAGGGGGGCTTGGCTCAAGCTCAACCAGGCCAACCTCCTCAGGGAGATCAACCTGCACAAACAACTTCACCAGAACAACCCACTCCAACTCAACCAGTTACTTTAGCTCAACCTACTACAGAACAAACAACCCAAATTTCACCAACTACTCCTCCCACTCCAGATTTGCAACCTGCCACAACTCCGCCACTAACAACCGAACTCCCTAAGTTCACCCTCGAGGGGCTAATAAAACCAGAAGAATTGATACAAACTCAAACCTTTCAACCAATTCAAACTATTTTAATTAATCCCCCAGAATTAACAACTCCTACCCCACCACCCATAACAGAAACTAATCCAGAGATAATTTTGCCCTCTCAACCGCCCGCCTCTGAACCTCCACTTTTGTCTAATCAAATATCCACACTCTTTACGAGTTCCCTGGTGTCCCCTGGAACATTTACTACCCCCTCTGGCAACCTAACTGGGCATCTCCTCCTGGACCTATCTAATGCTACCAGCGGAGCCCTCTGGAATTTTGCAATAAATCCCATTATTTTGAATGCAACCGTTACCTCTAATTCCAGTTTAATTGGACCTACTCTTATCAGGGGAAATGGAACCCCTGTAGCAAACGGAACTTTTGTGGGACTGCTTTCGGGATACCACAGAAGAATTGAAGATACTTCCTATCTTAAACCCCATGCTCTGGGATTTTATCTTGATCCCTCTGGCACTGTTGGAGGACTGGAAATGGAATTTAGTGAAAGTCTCCCTACCGAGCATGGTAATTTTCTTGCTCATGGCAAATTGTATTTAGATAGAGATGAATTTATTTATATAGGACTATCGCCAGAAACTTTCAGAAATTCCCTTCATTTTGGCAACCACTCTCCCCCTTCAAGCACCATAAATCTATATGGATGGAGGATAGGACCTGGCATACCTTTAAATGGGAATCCTCAAATATATATTTCAAATAATACTTTTTACTATCTGTATAACAACACTCCTGAAAGGACTGTAGGAATACTTGCTACCTTATATTATGGAAATTACTCAGGCTCCCTTAGTGAAGAAAATGAATTTAACCACATGGTTAAGGGCGAGCTTCCCTTCTTAGGAGCACAGGCAAGATTTGTAGGAGGTGGCAGTGGAAACTGGACAAATGGAACCATAACTGGATATGAAGAGTGGCGCATTCTCACACCAAAGCATATAGGCTTTTACGAAGGAGACATGATTGGTAATTATCCCTTGGGGCAGAACTCAAGTTTTTATGAAATGGTAAGTCTTGGTTCCTTTCACTTATCACCCCTAAAGTTTTATGCTCAAACCATAAACTCTACTTACTTTAACCCTAATTTTCCATTACCTATCGCCAATGCAACCTTCTATCTTGGCTCAGAGGCCTCTCTTTGGAATTCAACTATAGGAAAACCTGCTCTCACCCTACTGCTTGGTGATAGACTCAGTGGCAATTCCACTTTGGAGTTAATTCTATCTACCGTTAAAAGTTTTAATGACTATTCAAGCACTTATACGAGCTACGAAGGGGGTGCCTTTCAGGGAAATATTGTAGGATTCTATAATGAATTTAGTGGCGAATTTAGTAATATTCCATTACTATTATTCACGGGACTCTTTAAGAATAATAGCAATCAGATAGGGCTCATTTTATTAAATAACTATGATTACGATCGTTATTTTTATTCTTCGATTAACGCTTACGAGGGTGAATTGCCCCTATATGTAGTCCCCCTTGGAGTTTCTAATTCCACTGATTTTAGCCTCACGGGATTCAACTTTAATGGAACTTTGACTGGAAACATCAAAGTCTATACCTTTTATCTTAACTTTAATGGAAGTATCACCTCATATAATTACATAACACCTGTATTTCAGCATATTACTGGCCATCCAGAGTTTGGAACTTTTAATCTTGTTTTGTGGGGTAATTCCACTCACCTTTATGGTCATACAGAACATGAGCTTAAGGTCATGTCTTCAAGCAATACTGGAAATTTACTTATACTATATGGTTATTCACTTACTGAACACTTTTACAGTCATCCCTCTTACGGTTATCCCATTTATGGTGCACTGGCGAATCTGGAGGTGAATAATCCAATGACCGGCATCGTAGTGGGTAATGCCAGATTGGAGGGGCCATTCACTTCTTACGATTGGTTTATACCTATGGCTGGAGTATATCTGGAGACGAATAAGCTTTTAGAGCTCTTAAATTCATATGAGGGCCGAATAGCCTTAAAGAATCTCCAAATTCCTTCGGTAGAGGTTGGAAGGGTAACGCTCACTGGTAGTGGCACAAAAATACCCAGTCTTACTATGGAAGATGTGGTATTTTTAGCACCCACAAGCAGACATAGCCCTCGCCTCTGGGCAACAAATAAGATATACGGAATATACGGAACTTACTTAGATTCCCTTAGCACCGGAGACTATGCTACACTTACTGGTGGAGGTCTTAGTGCTCGGTTCATCGTGAGGCAGTGGTCAAATAATAAGTGGTCTGCCTTAATTAACGGAACTGGAGTCTTAGGTATATATGATATTGGATTTGAAGGATGGGGCGCAGGTAACTTCTACAACAACGGCACTTTTTTGGGAACAGGTGCAGGTTATGTAATGAATTATGGCCCTCACAGTCCCCAAATACTGAGTTATCCCTCTGCGCTAAGCATTTCTGACTTTACTGCCAATATAATTAGGCTTACTACAGGTGGGCTTTATGAAATTGGGAACTTAACAGGTTCTATCTTGGTCAATGCAACCCTCAACAATGGATCATTCTGGAATTTTGCTTATAATCCCATCACTCTTAGCGCTACTATAAATTCTACGGATAATTATGGCTTAATTAAACCCACGCTTATCTCTGGAAACGGAACGCCCCTTGGAAATGGAACTTTCATAGGGCTTCTTTCTGGTTATTATAGAAATGCAACCTCACCCCAACTTAGACCCTATGCCCACGGATTTTACCTCAGTCCTCAAGGAACCTTAAGTGAAGTTGAAATATATTCAGATTCAGATTGGATATGGGAACTCGGAGAAATTTATTTAGATAAGGATAATGTGAAACACATAGGACTTTCAGCAAGTAATTTTACGAATTTTTTTAGTTTTGGAAACTTCACACCCTCTTCGTCAACTTTTACCCGTCATCACTCTTATGGACTCACCAGTGTATCATTAAATAATACTTTTTATTATCTTAATGCAACTTATCAGGATAATATTATCGGGATACTTACTACGCTGACCTATGGAAATTACTCCTCTAACTTCAACCCTTGGGTTGGACACTCCTATGTTGGAGGGAGACTACCCTTTTTAGATCAAGAGGCAATACTCTTTGGAAAAAGTTCTGAGGAATGGTACGGTGTCATAGATGGAGAGGAAGACTGGACAATACTCACACCCAAGTATGTGGGCTCATACAA
>JANXCE010000019.1 GCA_025059715.1 Caldimicrobium sp. | reverse complement strand
TTTAAAAGTTTTCATTTCACAAATTGGGTGAAATTAGGGAATATTGGGGAATCAAGGAAAGACAGGACCTTTAGACTATTCTTTATCTTTCCACTGACAAATCGGGGTGATTTTTAGTCATTGTGAGAAAATTTTTTTGAGATATAATATTTGTTTATGAGTGTTTTATTATCTATAAGTATTTTTCCTTTAGATAAAGGTGAGAGTTTAAGTCCCTATGTGGCAAGAGCCCTTAAGGTAATTAAAGAGTCTGGATTACCCTATCATTTTTCTCCTATGGAGACAACCGTTGAGGCGGAGACTTTAGAGGAAATCTTAGAGCTTATAAGGAAATGTTTTCAGGCTTTAGAACCTGATTGTAATAGGATTATTTGTAATATGAAGATTGATTATCGTAAGGGATCTTCGGGAAGGATAGTGCGTAAAATTAAGTCTGTTGAAGAGAAGCTGAGTTCCTCTTTCTAAAACTTTAAATTCAGGGAGGGCAACTTGAGGCCTAACAAGATAGTCCTTGCCTACTCAGGGGGACTGGATACTTCGGTGATTTTAAAGTGGTTAGTAGAGAGGTATCAATGTCCTGTTATAGCCTTTTGTGCGGATTTAGGTCAAGAGGAAGACTGGGAAGAGATAAGAAGAAAGGGCCTTAATTGCGGAGCGGAAAAGGTTATTATTCAAGATCTTAAGGAAGAGTTTGTAAGGGAGTATTGTTTTTTTGCTATTAAAGCAAATGCTCGGTATGAAGATTGGTATTTAATGGGAACATCCTTAGCAAGGCCAGTTATAGCAAAGGCCCAGGTTGAAATAGCTTTAAAAGAGGGTGCGGATGCGGTAGCGCATGGAGCCACAGGTAAAGGAAATGACCAGGTTCGTTTTGAGTTGACCTATCAGGCCTTAGCCCCCCACTTAAAAATAATTGCACCTTGGAGAGAGTGGGAGTTTAGGGGAAGATCAGATCTCATTGCTTATGCGAAGGAAAGGGGCATTCCTGTTCCAGTAACTCCAGAAAAACCTTATAGTATAGATGCCAATATCTTTCATATAAGTTATGAGGGCGGAATTCTTGAGGATCTCTGGCAGGAACCTCCAGAAGACATGTTTTTGATGACGCAAGCTCCGGAAAAGGCCCCTGAAGAGCCTATTTATTTAGATCTCTACTTTGATAAGGGTGAGCCTGTGGCCATAAATGGCGAAGCTCTTGGACCAGTAGAGCTCCTCCAAAGGCTAAATTACTTAGGAGGACTTCACGGCGTGGGAAGAATAGATGTCGTGGAAAATCGCTATGTGGGTATTAAAAGTAGAGGGGTTTACGAAACACCCGGGGGAACAATCTTACACTACGCCCATAGAGCCTTAGAACAGATTACCTTAGATAGGGAGATAATGAGACTTAAAGATTCTCTAATGCCTAAGATTGCAGAGCTTATATATTATGGCTATTGGTTTAGTCCAGAATTCCAGGCTTTAAAGAGTTTAGTTGAGACTACCCAAGAGCGAGTAACAGGCACTGTCCGAGTAAAACTTTACAAAGGTAACATAATAGTTGTCGGTAGAAAAAGTCCCTTTAGTTTATACAAGAGAGAGCTTGCAAGCTTTGAGGAGGGAGAGGGATATAATCCAAAGGATGCAGAGGGTTTTATTAGACTTCAAGGGTTAAGGTTAAAGACCTATTACAGTATTTGAATCTTTCTATCAGTTATTATAATCCAAATAAGGCATTGGTTCTGCCTCTTATTAGGAGTAGGAAAGTGAAAAAAATTAAAAAGCAAAAAGTTAAGCCCTGAGGGCATTTCATATAGAGACCTCCTTGAGCGTGTAAGCCGGCTAATGGTTTTATATTGCGCAAAGCAAAACTTTACTATTTAGATAGAGAAAATTAGATATTAATTTTTAAAAAACCCTAAATAGCAAGTGGTATGAGTGCCTTAGTGGTCAAGCACAGGGCTTGACCTTAGGGATGGCCCACCACACTTTCAAAACTCAAGGCTTGGAATAAAAGTCTATGCTAAGAGATACCTGTGATCCCTTTAGCATACAAACTCCTTCCTTTAAGAGTTTAATATTTCATGATTAATGGTAAAATGGGGAATTAAATCTAAAAATTAATCCTCTAGGAGGAGTTATATGAAGATTTTTCTTGATACCGCAAAGATAGAGGAAATTCGTAGGGCCAAAGAATGGGGATTATTAGATGGAATTACTACCAATCCCACCTTGTTAGCCCAAACGGGAAAACCTTGGAAGGAGGCGGTTTTAGAGATCATAAAGGAAGTCCCGGATAAACCAATCTCTTTAGAAGTTATTGATACTACTTGGGAGGGCATGATTAGAGAGGCTCGTGAGCTTGCTAAGATGGGTGATAATGTAGTTATCAAAATCCCCTTTACCCAAGAAGGTTTAAAGGCTATAAGGGTTCTTTCTCAGGAAGGCATAAAGACTAATGTAACCCTTATTTTTTCTCCTCTTCAAGCTCTGGTTGCGGGAAAGCTTGGGGCTACCTATGTGTCTCCCTTTCTTGGAAGGCTTGATGATATCGGACATGATGGAATGCTTGTGCTCGAAGAGATTATTCATATTTATGAAAATTATGGCATAGAAACCCAAATAATTGCAGCCTCTATAAGACATGTAGACCATGTTCGCAGGTGTGCCCATTTAGGAGTAGCTATTGCTACGATACCCTTCAAGGTCTTGGAACAGATGCTCAAACATCCGCTGACCGATATAGGGCTTGCCAAATTTATCGAGGATGCCCAAAAGGCAGGTATACAAATTCTTTGATTGAGAAACTTTTAGCCTTAGATATCGAGTTATTCTATCTGATAAATGGCCTAAGAAATCCTCTTTTAGACAGGTTTATACCTCTATTCAGTAAAGAGACCTTTCTTATAGTTTCCTACTTGTCCCTACTGGGTATGCTATTTTTCATGGCTTGGAGAAAAAAATTAGTAAAAAGATTGGGACCAAATTTTATAATAATTTTTACTCTGTTGGGACTTGGCTATGGAATTAGCGATTTTACTTGTGGAAAGATAATCAAACCTCTCGTTGCAAGAGATAGACCTTGTGGGCAACTAAAAGGAGTTTATTATTATTCTGAGGGAAAATTTATCTATTTAGAGAGCCCTCGGGCGGATAAAAAAAACTACGGCTTTCCCTCTTGTCATGTGGCTAATGCCACTTTTGTTAGCACCTTTTATTCTTTATCTTTTCCCAAGGGCAGTCCTATTTTTTTAAGTCTTGCCCTTTTAGTAGGATTTTCCCGAGTGTATTTGGGGCATCACTTTCCTGGGGATGTCTTAGGAGGTATGCTTATCGGAATTAGTTTGGCCTTAACAACCTTTTTTGCCTATAGATGGATATTAAGTAAAGGCTATGTCTAAGATTTTTGAGAGAAAATATTTTGTAGATTATCTTTTGAGCGGAGGAGGGCTTTTTTTATTGGTTCTCTTCATAGGAAAATTTTACTTTCTTAAAGAACTTCCTTTGGAACTCTCATACGATGAGTCCTATTATTGGGATTGGTCTCGGCATTTAGATTGGGGTTATTATAGCAAACCTCCTATGGTAGCTTGGGTAATATATGTGTCCAGTAATCTTTTGGGAAGCACAGAGTGGGCGGTAAGATTACCTGCTCTTCTTTTTAATACTTTTACTCTTGCCCTGGGATATGTGATGACAAGTAGATTCTTAGGTTTCTCCACTGGTAGAATCTTTCTCTTTACCCTTGCCTTTACCCCAATATTCTGGATATATAGTTTCGTAATGACCATTGATCCTCCTCTACTTTTTTTCTGGACCCTCTCTTTTTACTGGTTTGTCCGATACATACAAAAACCAAATAGTTTATGGGCACTTTTAACAGGCCTTGCTATCGGTCTTGGATTGCTCACTAAACAAACTATGTTTCTTTTCCTGCCATTGGGTTTTCTCTATTGTTGGCTCTTTGAACGGGAACTCCTTAAGAAAAGAGAGACACTATTAATTCCAACTCTATCCCTTTTAGTTTATCTTCCTAATTTTCTTTGGAATGTAAAAAGAGATTTTCTTCTTTGGGAGCATACTAAAGCTCATTTCAGTAGATCTGCCTTTTCTATGGATTATTACTTACTCTATTTTGGTGGGCTGTTGATACTTTTTGGAGTCTTTTTTGTGCCTCTTTTTTTTGAATTAGGATTTAGATTTTTCAAATTGATCAGGCTCTATTTAAAAGGTGCCCTCAGAGAATTAAAGGAAAGAGAGGAGGGAACTATTCTAAAGGTTCTTTTTTGTAGTTATATATTTTCCTTTCCTCCTCTGTTTTTTATCTTGGTTCTATCGCTTTTCAAGAAATTCAATCATAACTGGATTATGCCTTTTTTTATAACCGCTTATATTTGGGTAAGTTATTTGGCTATGGGACATAAATTTCGTAAGCTTCTTCTATATTTGAATCTTCTTATAGGTATATTTTTATCCCTCTTAGTAATAGCTGTTGCCAAGAAACCTTATATATTTCCAGGGGAGGGAGGGAAGATTCTTGCTCAAACATTTTACAAATTCGTAGGTTGGAAGGAATTAGCGAAAGAGGTTTCCAAGGTGTATGATTCTTCACTACCTCTTCTTGTATCTCATCGAGAAATTGCAAGTTCTCTTGCTTTTTATCTTTCAGAGCATCCCCATCCCTATGTGCTAAATCTTGAAAACCAAATTAACAATCAATATCATTTATGGAGAAGGGATGAAGAACTTATCGGGAGGGAGGTTTTGCTCGTTAAAAAGGGTTCAGATATACCTTCGTATATTGTGAAACCTCAAAAGCTTGGAGAGGTTGTAATTGAAGTGGGAAACAAAAAAAAGATCTATTCTATCTGGAGGGGGATATTTTTCAAAGGAAATATCCATTTAGAGGATAAAAAGTTATGAGTTTTCAGTGTCAGACCTGTGGATATAAAAGTTTGAAATGGTTAGGTAGATGTCCTGAGTGTGGGGGGTGGAATGTCTTTGTAGAAGTTCCTTTAGAGGAAAAATCGAAAAGTAGACCTAACCGGCAGAAGGTTCAGGCTTTAAAGCTAAAAGAGATAGCTTATGTTAGCAGACAAAGGATTAGCACGGGGCTAAGTGAGTTTGATTTAGTTTTAGGGGGAGGAATAGTTCCTGCTTCGATTGTTCTTATTGGAGGAGATCCAGGTATTGGTAAATCTACTCTTTTAACTCAAACTGCTTCCTTTTTGGCTAAAGAGGGTAAAAGGGTGCTCTACTTTTCCGCGGAAGAATCTGCGGAGCAAGTGAAAATGAGAGTGGAAAGACTTAAGGTTTCAGAAGATTTTTATTTTGTTGCAGACACGGACCTTAGTTTACTTGCAGAACTTTGTGAGGATTTGAGGCCCGAGGTGATTATTGTAGACTCCATTCAGACGGTCTATTTGCCTGAGCTTGACTCCTCACCGGGTAGTGTGTCGCAAGTTAGAGAATGTGCTAATTTTCTTTTAAGACTTGCTAAACAAAGAGACATAGCCATTTTTTTAGTGGGGCATATTACCAAAGAGGGGCTAATCGCGGGACCAAAGGTTCTGGAACACTTAGTGGATGTGGTTTTATATTTAGAAGGTGAAAGGGAGACTGATTTTAGGCTTCTCAGAGCTATCAAAAATCGCTTTGGGGCGGTAAATGAAGTAGGAGTATTTGTAATGACCGAGATGGGTCTGCTAAGTCAGACACAATATGAGGAGCTCTTTATCTCTGGGGAAGGAGCGGTCTTTTGTGTGATTGAGGGCACAAGGCCCTTACTCATGGAAGTTCAAGCTCTGGTAGCTAAGAGTTATCTTGCTCTTCCCCGTAGACAAGCCGTAGGCTATGATCCCATAAGATTAAGTCTTTTAAGTGCAATCTTAGAAAAAAAATTAGGTCTAAATTTAGCAGATAGGGATATTTATATTAAAGTCGCTGGGGGGTTTAGGGTTAAAGATCCCAGTGGTGATCTTGCGGTAGCTATGGCTTTAATAAGCAGTTACTTGGAGAGAGAGTTACCTAAAGGGGCGCTCTTCCTTGGAGAGATTGGCTTAGCAGGAGAAATTCGTCCCGTTAGAGATTTAACCCTAAGGCTCAAAGAGGCTGAAAAAAGAGGATTCTCAAGGGCCTATATTCCCCAGGGTTCTCTTGTGAAAGAGAAGGACTTCCAGCTGGAACTTTTAAGTTTCAGGAGATTACATGAGGTCATAAAGGAGGTATTTGAACTATAACCTATGTGGGAGAACCTTTCATCCCTCTGGGAGGATAGGGCCTTATTGAGAGATCTTATTCAGAAAAATCCTCTTTGGGGTGCTCTTCTTTTTGTGATCTTACAAGCCATTCAGGTAGTAGTTGCACCGCTTCCGGGTGAGGTTACTGGCTTTATGGCTGGATTTCTCTTTGGAGCTCCCTTAGGGTTCTTACTTAGCACTACTGGTATATTAATTGGCTCTACAATTGCCTTTCTAATCGTTAGAAGTTTCCGAAGGCACTTTCTTCGAAAATACGAACTTCATCCAACTTATATAAAAATAAAGAGAATCTTCAAAAGATATGGATTACCAGGTGTGTTTATACTCTATTTAATTCCTGGGTTTCCCAAGGATATTCTGAATTATTTTGTAGGCTTTATGCCTATAACCTTCAGGTCTTTTATCATTGTATCTACTCTGGGTAGAGCCCCAGGCACCTTAGCCTTAGCCATTCAAGGGGATGTAGTTTATGGAGGCCATCCCCTAAGGATAATCTTAGTAACTACAGCCTTTGCGGGAGCCTTTATAATTTTTTTATTGGTAAGAAAAAGACTTGAAAACTACTTTAACTCTACCACTTAAGCCTAACTTTAACGCCCCTTTGAGCTAAGTATTCTTTTATCTCCTTGATGGTATACATTCCAAAGTGAACCATGGAGGCAATAAGTGCTGCATCAGCCTTAGCCTTGGTTAGGACTTCGTAGAGATGCTCTGGATGACCTCCTCCACCTGAGGCAACTACTGGAATATTAACTTTCTCCGCTATCATTTGGGTAATCGTTAACTCATAACCCTGCTTTGTTCCATCGGCATCAATGGAATTTAAGACTATTTCTCCAGCTCCGAGATTTTCCGCCTCCTTAGCCCAGGCAACCGCATCAATTCCCATAGGTTGTCTTCCGCCCTTTATCCAAACCTCATAACCTGAGGGGATTTTGCTTGATTTCTCTACCCTCTTAACATCCATTCCCAGAACGATACATTGGGAGCCAAAGGCTTTAGCTCCTTCATAGATAATTTTTGGGTTTAACACCGCTGCAGTATTCACTGAGACCTTTTCCGCACCAGCAAGTAAAACTTCTCGCATATCCTCAACTGTGCGTATACCCCCTCCCACCGAGAAGGGAATAAAGATACGCTCTGCGGTTTTTCTAACTACCTCTATCATAATGGAGCGATGTTCCGCACTGGCGGTAATATCGTAAAAGACAATTTCATCTGCTCCCTCAAGATAATACTTTTCCGCCATCTCAACTGGGTCGCCTACCTCAATGTTATCCTTAAATTTGATTCCCTTAGTAGTTTTGCCATCTCTCACATCAAGACATACTACAATGCGTTTACTGAGCATTGGTTTTAGCCCTGAGTTTCTCTAATCAACCACTCTTCAAAGGCCTTAAAGGGGATCTCTACAGGGATTTTAGCAATACAGGGACAGGTATAGCTATGATTATCCCTTATAGCTCTCTCCGCTTCCTCTACAAGCCCCTCTCTTGTCTTTACGATCATTATAGCTTCTTGGGAGGACTCTAATTTCCCCTGCCACCAATACATAGATTGAACTCCATTATAGATGTTTACACAGGCACAAAGACGCCTCTCTAATAGTATCCTTCCAATTTTTTGAGCCTCCTCTAAGGAAGATGTGGTAACATAAAGAAAAACAATCCTTTCCTCGGACATATTACCCCTCCTTAAATTGACCCCATTTGTAAATAATTTTACCTTTAATTTTAAGAATTCCCATCCACAATAAATAATTTTTCAAAGAATTAAGGGATATGTATTTCTTAATGCAAATAGATACCTCTGAAGGCCTTCAATGCTAAGGCCAAGGATCTATTAATTCACCTTAAAGGATCTCCCATTCAAGGATTTTCTCCATCCACCCTATGGTTTTAGTAAAATGCCCTTTATCCCATATGAGGTGTTAGCTTACCATGTCTACAAGTAGATTTTCGGGTAATATGTAGGTTAGTATCTAAGTTGGATTTGGGCTCTAAGGAAATGGGCGGTCTTAGCTCCTTTGGCATAAAAGTCATCGGGATCAAAGATTTCATACTGAAGGAGGCCGTCAACGGATTTGGTAAACTTATAATTGGCCATTGCTACAAAGAGATCTCCGCGCTCTTTCCCTTTATTAGAAAACATAAATGAAGGTAACCCTTGGGTTCTCTCATCCGCATAGAGTTTTTGATAACTGAGGGTGAGGTTTAAATCCTTAAGAGGGGTTAGTTTTACTCGAAGGAGGGGCATTTTAAGATTGGTCCAATATCCTGGTATGTTTCCTCCCCTACTATTTGTCTCCAAGAGATAGGTATAAATGATTAGCTCATTCCAGTTGGGATTTCTGGAAAAAAGAGGGTTAAAGGCTTCATCCTTCTTAGATTTTGGGTCATCTCCCGAGAGATAGATGTAACCAAGCTCTAAGACGGGTTTTGCAAAACAATTGGGAAAGGCCTTTTCTAAAAAGGCATATCCCCCCCACGCCCTGCGGTCTCTATTAGTTTTAGAATATTCCCCAAATTGATGCACCAACTCCGCTCGAAGTTTAAAATCCTTAGAGATAGAATAAACTCCTCTTAATCCAAGGTTATGTAAGTGTTGAGCGGAAATTCCGCCAGGGATAGTTCGATCAGTATTTGAGTTTTCTTCCTTTTTGTAGAGGTAATAGGGTTCAAGGGTAAGTTGAGGTGTTATCCTTGATCTACCGTAAGCCCAAAGGGCAAATTCATTAGAGGCAGTTAACCTTTTTTTATGTTGAATAAAACCAACTCCTCTTCCGTCATCGTAAGCGGGATGTAGGCTTGGTAAAAAGACGTCTCTTTCTTTTTGTTTTACAACCACTAAATCTAAAGTATGCCTGGGATGCAGTAAAAGTTGGGCTTTGATTGCGTTGAAATAGAAGGTTCTAGAGCCGTCTCCTGGTGTGCCGTCAAGAATAAGAAATCCCTCTCCATAGGTGTCTGGTCCCAGAAAATCCTGTCTACCTATTCTCAAATTTAGGGGTAATCCACCAGGTCTTTGTATATCCAAATAAAGATTATCTATGACTATCTCATCTTGATCAAATTTCCTCCTCTCAGGATCTTTGAGCATAAAGTAATGGGGCCCCATTTGATATTTAGGCTCTGTATTTAGTCTCACTCTTAGACTTGTTTGATTATTGAATTTTATGTCATCCCAAAGTAATACTCTTAGCCGAAAGAATGCACGGTCTTTAAAGGCATTTCTCGTTGAGTTGGTTCCCAATGTAATGAGGTTATCCCAGTTTTCATATCTAAATCTAATTTGAGCACCTACCTTGTGCTCCATACTATGGGAAAGGGAAGTAGTTGCAACAACACCCATGGATAAAAGAGTGTAAAGGAAAATTCTTTTCATGGAACACCTCCACAACCTTTTGTCCCAAGATCTGTTTCAAATTTATTAAATGTTCTTTTTAACAGAGATTTAAAAAAAGTCAATTCTAAGTATACTAAAATGAGAATAATGATTCCCCTCTCTGTGATAATTCCCTCTTATAATGAGGAAAAGAATCTTAAAAGGCTACTTAGGAGCCTTTCTTTTATTGAGCCCGACGAAGTTATTGTAGTTGATGGAGGAAGTCAGGATAGAACTACCTCCATAGCCCTAAGGGAAGGAGCAAAGGTTATTCTATCGGAGAAAGGCAGAGGTTATCAGTTAAGAAAGGGAGCGGAAGCTTCACGGGGAGAGCTTTTGCTTTTTTTACATGGGGATACTTTTTTTGAGGAAAGGATTGATCTCCGAAGATACTACTTCAAGGGATTCAAAGCTGGATTCTTTGAATTATGTTTTGATTATAAACCAGGGTTCTCCTTAGTTATATTGGAAAGGTTGATAAATCTGAGAGCAAGCCTTTTTTCCCTGCCCTATGGCGATCAGGGTTTATTTATAGAAAGGGAAATCTATTTTCAATTGGGAGGTTTTAAAGAAATGCCCCTTTTAGAGGACCTTGACTTTGTGCTTCGTTTAAGGAAATTGTATCCTCCCAAGGCTCTGCCCCATAAAATTATTGTATCCTCAAGAAAACTTATCTCTCGGTTTCCCCTTTATCCCTTTTTTGTTAGGTAAGCTTTATCCAGTGTGGTATAAAAGCTACACATTGTGGTAAAAATAACACTTTAAAGAAGGTATTAACTTAATACATTAAGGAAGGAATCCCTTATTTTCCAAAGGATCCTTTTCTCATAAGATTATGATAAAATTTGAGGCATGAAGTTTGTATATTAAATATATAAAAAGCAAAAACAGGGGCCAAGCTATAAACAATTTTTAATTAGGGTGTAAGATTCTATGGAATATCAAAAAACAGTTGCTGGCATTGTTTTTTTTGAAGGTGAGGGAATTTATTCGGGAAAAGAGATTAGGGTTGAGCTCCATCCTTTAAGAGAGAATGAAGGAATAATTTTTGAGAGAGCGGATCTTGCCCACAGACCTAGAATTAAACTCTCCTTAGATAAGGTTGTTGCCTTAGATGGGGCAGTTCTAATTACTGACGGCAAGTGGGAGATAACTCTCATAGAGCATCTACTTTCTGCTTTACATGGGCTTGAGATAGATAATGTGCTGGTTAAGGTTTTTGGTAGCGAGATTCCCCTTTTAGATGGATCAACCTTTAAAATAGTGCGTAAGATTCAAGAGAAGGGCTATCTTTTTCTTCCAGCCCCAAGAAAAAGATTGATTCTAAAAAGACCCTTTGAGATGGTAAACGGAATAGGTAAGATTTCCCTCAGTCCTGCCTCCAGGCTAAAGATCTTTGCCTCCATACATTTTGATCATCCACTAATTGGAGAGCAGAGCTTTGAATTTATATCTTCCCCCTGGAATTACATAAGAGAGATATCCTTTGCTCGGACCTTTGGCTTCAAAGAGATATTAGAAGAGAGGAAGAAACAGGGGATTCTTAAAGGGGGAACCCTTTCTAATGCCATAGTCATCGATAAAGAGGGAATCCTGAATGAAGAGGGGTTAAGAAGTAGGGATGAATTTGTGCGCCATAAGATTTTGGATATCCTGGGAGATCTCTTTACATTGGGGCTTCCTCTTCTGGCCGAGGTAAAAGCTTGTTCTACAGGGCATAAGCTTCACATTGAAGCTCTCAAAAATATGTTTAAGGCGGGATATTTTGAAGAAGTAGAAACAAGGGCTTTGGCTTTTTTGTGGATCTCTAAAAGAAAAAGATCTATCTCTTAAGGACTCCAATTTTGTGCACTAATCCATCTGGGTTTTCTAAAATCTGTTCAAGCTTTAATAGATTGATTTGATAGTTTAAACCCTCTTTTACGGTTAGGGCATCAAGCGTTCGGATGATATGGCTTAAAGGGTTGTTTTGTCTTTTTTCAAGATCTGGGAAGGCTTGTAAGTATATTATGTCTTTTTCGATAGCTAATTTGTAGGGTTCGGAAATTATATAAACTGGGGTTTTGAGTGGGGTTAAATGATAGAGAAGTTCGATGTGTTCGGGATAAAGTCTAAAACAACCGTGAGTGGTGCGTCTACCAATGCTGTGAGGTTTATTGGTGCCGTGGATAGCATATAAGCCTTTATTTAAATAAAGGGCATATTCACCAAGGGGGTTATCTGGTCCCGGAGGCACAACCTTAGGTAAGGTTGGGTCCTCAGCTCGGATAGACTCTGGAGGATACCAGAAGGGATTAACCCTTTTGTCTTTTATGTAGTAGAAGCCCGGGGGTGGTAGTTTTCCTTCGTCACCAATTCCAATGGGAAAAACCAAAAACTTATTTTCCTGGAAGTAATAAAGACGCATCTCAGGAAGATTTATCAGAATATATCGCTTTAATGGAAGGATAAAATTAGGAGGAATTAAGATTTGAAAGGGTAGAATAATTTCTGCCCCTGTAGGGGGGATCCAGGGATCATATTCTCGATTTGCTAAAATAAGGGCATTGTAGCCTAATCTAAAGGAGACTGCAAGATCAACTAAAGTTTCCTTTTCCTTGATTTTATATATCGCGTTTTGAAAGTAAATAGCTTTTTTGGGAAGAAGGGGTGTAAAGCACAACCCTTGTGAGAAGGATAAAGTAAGATACAATAGGACAAGGTAGAAAAGGAGGCAACTTCTATGCGCTTTCATAATATATTAGCTAAGATTGGCAATACTCCTATTGTTAAGCTAAATAAGATTAAAGTCAAGAGTTCCATAGAGATTTGGGGTAAACTTGAGGGGCAAAATCCAGGTGGTTCGATAAAAGATAGAATTGCCCTCTCAATGATCGAGGATGCTGAGAAAAGGGGGTTACTTACTCCCCAAAAAATCGTAATCGAAGCCTCTAGTGGTAATACGGGAATAGGACTTGCTATGGTTTGTGCCTCAAAGGGATACAAATGTGTCATTGCTATGCCTGAGTCTGCCTCTGTGGAGAGAAGAAAGATAATGCAGGCTTTTGGTGCAGAAATTATCCTTACTCCAGCCTCTAAAGGGACTGATGGTGCTATAGAGTTTGTGTATGATTTAGTAAGGGCAGAGCCTGAGAGGTATTTTTGTCCAGATCAATTTAACAATCCTGCCAATTGGCAGATGCATTATCGCACCACAGCACCGGAGATATGGTCACAAAGCGAGGGTCAGGTAACCCATGTTGTTTGTGGTTTAGGAACCACGGGCACTGCTATGGGCATTGCCCGTTTTGTGTTAGAGAAGGGGCTACCCTTTAAAGTAGTGGGAGTAGAGCCCTATCCAGGTCACAAAATACAGGGTTTGAAAAATATGAAAGAGTCTTTCCCTCCGGGAATTTTTGAAAGAAAACTCCTTTATAAAGTGATAAATGTTCATGATGATGAGGCCTTTGAGATGGCAAGGCGTCTTGCTAAAGAGGAAGGGATTTTTGTAGGAATGAGTTCAGGGGCTGCTTTGGCCGGAGCTCTGAAACTTGCAGAGGAATTAGAAGAGGGTTTTGTGGTAGTGATATTTCCTGACAGTGGCGAACGATATCTCTCAACTTCTCTATGGTGTTTTGAGAGGGTAGAACAAAAAAGAGAATTAATTCTATTCAATACCCTGACCCAAAAAAAAGAAGTTTTTCTGCCCAAGGAGCCTCCTTTAGTGAAAATATACACCTGTGGCCCTACTTTAAATATGAGACCTCATCTGGGGCTCTATAGAAGATTACTCACTGTGGATATACTTAAAAGATATCTAAAACTAAAGGGCTATGACCCTATTCATATTGTTAATCTTACGGACTTTGATGATAAAACAATCAGGTCTGCTTTAGAACTCGGAGTCTCTCTCAAGGAGCTCACTTCAAAAGTGGAAAGTGAATTTTATGAAGATCTTGAGTTTCTTAAGATTGATAAAGCAAAGGCGTATCCAAGAGTGAGTGATCACCTAAAGGAGATGCAAGAGATTGCCTTTAAACTCTATGAGCAAAACAGAGCCTATGAGAAGTTTTCTTCCCTTTATTTTGATGTTTCAAGGTTTCCAGACTATGGAAGACTTGCCAAAGTAGATTTCAAAACTCTAAAGCAAGGGCTTAGGGTGGATCAAGAGGAATATGAAAAGGAGGAACCCTATGACTTTGCTTTACTAAAGAGGGTTCATATTTTAGAGATGAAGGCAGGATATTTTCTGGAGACACCTATTGGAAGGGTTAGGCCAACTTGGCATATTCATTGTGCCTCTATTGCGCTTAAATACCTTGGTGATAATTTTGATTTATTCACCAGTGGTAAGGATCTGCTATTTCCCCATCATGAAAATACACGGGTTATCTCTAAGGCTTTAACGGGAAAGGAGTTAGCTAATTACTGGCTTCACACGGATCTTACCTATTATGAGGGTAAGAAAATTTCCTCAGAAAATAGGGTGACCATTGAAGATGTGAAAAGGAAAGGTTATGAAGGAAGGGTTTTAAGGTTATATATGCTTCAAAGTCATTACAGTAGCCCCTTTAATTTTACTTGGAAGGCTATGGAGGGTATAAAGAAACTTATTGATAAACTTGAAACCTATTTGGCTTATATATATTTTGCAGATGAAAGAGCTTTAAGTGAGTGGGAAAGGGAAGAACTTTGGGGCATATTAGAAGGATTTGAAACTGGATGGTTGTCTGCTTTGGAGGAAGACCTTAACACTCCCTCAGCCTTATCTCAACTCTTTAACTGCCTAAAGAGCCTCTATCGCAAGAGCGAAGGGGGCTTTCCACCTGGATTTAAAGATGCGCTGTGGGAAAGATTACGAAAATTTGACGAGGTCTTTAAAATCTTAGCCCTACCTATTGAACCAAAGGAAAGGGAGATCTTGGAACTTGCCAAAATACGAGATAATGCAAAGGAGAGGGGAGATTTTGAAGAAGCGGACCGTATAAGAGAGATACTGATAGCTAAGGGTTTTAGGGTATACGATACTGCAAAGGGAACGAAGGTTCTTAGGTTTATTTGTGAGTAGTAGAGACCTTTTGCATGGAATTTATGAAAGGCTTTTTAAGCACTTTGGCCCTCAGGGTTGGTGGCCTGCGGAAAGTCCCTTTGAGATCTGTATAGGAGCGATTTTGACTCAAAATACCAATTGGCAAAATGTAGAAAAGGCGATACAAAATCTTAAGAGAGAGGGACTCCTATCTCCCTTGGCTCTATATCATTGTCCATTAGAGGACTTAGCAAGGTTAATTCGTCCCTGTGGATATTACAATATTAAGGCAAAGAGAGTGAAGAATTTTGTAAGTTTTATAGTAGAGGGATATCAGGGTGCCTTGGAAAACCTCAAAAAGGAAGAGCCTTCAAGACTCAGAGAAAGATTACTTTCAATCAAAGGGTTAGGTCCAGAAACAGTAGATTCAATTTTATTATACGCCTTGGAAATTCCTGTGTTTGTAGTTGATGCTTACACTCATAGAATAATGTATCGTCATGGATTAGTGCCAGAAATTATTAGTTATCAGGAATTACAGGAATTTTTTCATAGTAATTTAGAAAGAGATCTTAATTTATTCCAGGAATATCACGCCCTTTTAGTTGCCTGTGGTAAGACCTATTGTAAGAAACAAAATCCCCAATGCCCCCTTTGTCCACTTAATAATTTTGATCAGGAATTTTAGATATTCAAAGAATTATGTGGTGGATAATTTTTTCAATTCTGGCTGGTTTTTTTGTTGCCCTAAGTGATGCCCTAAACAAGAAATATCTTGGACAGAAGGGATACATTAAAATGGCCCTTGCCCGCACCTTAGGGACTCTTCCTTTCCTTTTACCAATGCTCCTTTTTCTGCTCTGGAAAAGGGAGGTAGCTTCTTACTTTACCTTTGAGTTCTTCCTAAATCTTATTATTCTTCTTACCTTAGAAATTATAGCCACTCTCTTTTACATGAAGGGCATCGAGATTTCACCTCTCTCCGCTTCAATTCCCTTTTTATCCTTTACTCCTGTTTTTGTTATCTTTACGGGTTTTTTCTTCTTGGGGGAGAGGATAACTATTGGCGGCCTTTTGGGGATTCTTCTCATTGTTTTTGGGGCCTATCTCCTTCATCTTCCTCAAGGAGCAGGAAGCCTAACAGGACCAGTTAAAGCCATATGGAAAGAAAAAGGAAGCCTCTTTCTTCTTGCCACAGCTCTTATCTACGGTATTACTTCAGTGCTTGGTAAAAGGGGAGTCCTCCTAACAGATCCTCTATTTTTTGCCAGTTTTTATTTTACCCTTTTAGCAGTAGTTACACCTATTGTGTTAGGGATTATGTTCCCTTCGGTTGGTGGGCGAAGTCTTTTAGAAGAGGATCTGGTAGGAACACTTTTAGTAGGTTTTACTCAAAGTTTGATGTGCCTCTTCCATATGTTGGCGTTAAGCCTTGTGGAAACCGCTTATATGATTGCTCTAAAAAGATCGAGTATCCTCTTTGCAGTGGTATTGGGTTGGTTTATATTTAAAGAAAAATATATGCACTTTCGAATCCCAGCAAGTTTACTAATGTTTCTTGGAATACTCTTAATAGCCTTTTTTAAATAAACTTTTAAATAAAAATATTACCGTTGGGAATTTTAAGAGGTTTAGTAGAAGTGGATTTTTTAATGAGAGGGGGGAGCCCTCTTTTCAGTAAATTAGATCTTTAAGTGAGCTATTTGATGAGGGATTATCTTGGTGCTTGGAGAGAGGAATGGTTTTAATAAAAGAGAATAGGGGCTTTACCACGAAATCAGGTGTGGTTGCCCTAATTGGGCTTCCTAATGTAGGGAAGTCTACCCTTTTGAATAATATCCTTGGAACCAAGGTTTCAATTGTTAGTCCAAAGCCTCAGACCACACGGTTTAACATAAGAGGCGTATATACTAAGGAGGATTTACAAATAGTGTTTGTGGACACCCCTGGTATCCACGAAGCTAAATCCCTTTTTAATCAGCTCATGGTGAAATCAGCTCTTCAAGCTCTGGAAGAGGTTGATGCCATCCTTTGGGTTTTAGATGTGGTAAAAAGGAGTCCAGAGGAAGAAGGGATCCTTGAGCTTATTCAAAGAGCCTCTAAGCCAACTATTCTCGTTCTAAACAAAATAGATTTGGTTAGGGATAAAAGGGAACTTTTACCGATTATCGAGCATTTTTCTAAACTTTACCCCTTCCAGGCTATAATTCCTGTATCAGCCTTAGAGAGAGATGGGCTTGACTTGATTTTAAAGGAATTGGAAAAAATCCTTCCCGAAGGACCTTTCTATTACGATCCCGAAGTTGTTACGGATTTACCTCTTAAGTTACATGTTGCGGAGATTATAAGAGAAAAGATTTTTATGAATACCTTTCAGGAAGTGCCCTATTCTATTGCGGTAAGGGTGGAATCAATACAAGAGATTCCAGAAAAAAATATTCTCCATATTCAGGCGACAATTTTTGTAGAAAGAGACTCTCAAAAGGGAATTATAATTGGAAAGGGTGGAAAAATGCTAAAGAAAATAGGAACTCTGGCTCGGGAAGAGCTGGAATTCCTTTTAAAGAGAAAAATCTATTTGGATCTTTGGGTCAAGACTCTTGAGGGTTGGCGGGAGAGGGAGTCCCAGCTACGAAAACTGGGGCTACCTCTATTATGATCCTATTGAGATCCTGGTGTTAGCAAACGAGTAAAACATTAGGGAAGTATTTCAAAGACTTTATACTCTTTGTATTTGACTCCCTCTATTTCTGCTTCTACTAAAACTTTGTGGGTTCCAGGATTGAGGTCTTTGGGAACTTCACATTTCCACAAATGAGGTGATTGAGTTGTATGTAGCCAAGTGGGCAGGGGCTGAGGTGGAGCTGGTCCAAAGTTCTGATCAAAGGCGGAAAACCCGATGGACCATCTTAGCATTGATAGTTGATGACGAAGAGCAAAGGGATCCACAAGGTTTGTATCTCTTACAGCGGAAACGATTTGATTTTCATTAAAAATGCATCGAACCTTTGTATCACTCCTACCATTCCAAACATTAATTACCAGGGGAACACCTGTTTTTACCTCTGAAACTTTCAGAACTCCTTGATCTGGCAAATCATTTATTGTTTTAGGTGGATTCCCTTGTGGATAAGAGAGCCATCCCTTGAGAGTATTATACCATTCTTGAAAAGAGGGAGTTAAAAAAGAAAGTGCCATCTGTTTGTCTTTTGGTAGTCCGATAGGGAAGAAATGGATTCGATAATTGGTTCCAAAGAACTCTATCTTTAAAAAGCCCCTGGGAGAGCCACAACGAGTAATTGCATAGGGAATTCCCTCGAAATCAAAATCTCCAGTCCACCAAGAGCCAGAGGCGGCTCCTACTAACACTTGATGAAAGGGAGTGGGATGACCCCAGCCCTCCACCTCTTCCCCTGGTAAAAACTGTTCTATCGTATGGATGTGACCACTTAAAACTATTACTTTTCTTCCCTTCAAGAGTTCGTAAATCCTGTGTCTATTTCTCACCATATGCTGAGGGGATTTTCTATCCTGAAAGGAGACAAGGGGGATGTGCATACTCAATACAATAAGATTGTCCTTGGGAACGAACTTTAAGTAATTTGATAACCACTCAAGTTGTTGCTCTTCAATCTCTCCCCTATAGTTTCTTTTATCCTTTCCACCTAAGTAGTAAACACTATTTAACATGATAAAGTGCACTTTACCTCTTCTTATCGCATAATAGGTTGGACCATTGTATTTTTTATAGGTGTCAAAGGCTCTTGAATTACTTGGAGCCTCGTAATTCATATCATGATTTCCAGGTATGAGATAATAGGGAATTCCCATTCCACTCAATACACTGAGAAGACGTGGATATAAAAACACATTGCCGCCTCCTACATTGTCTCCCATAAGTAGAGCAAAATCAGCCTCCTGTAAGGAGACTTCCTTTACAAGAGAGTCCCTCAAGAAGGCTATCTCCTTCTCGTTGTAAACCTGAGCGTCACCAATAATAACGACTGAGAAATCAGGCTTTCTTGTTGAACATTGTCCTTTCTCACTGACAGACCAAGACTTTTTTGAATTGACCTTATACATGGGAAAATCCAAATTTTTTGGGAGTGGTCCAGTAGGTTCAATAGGGTCTTTTATAAAGGGTGGAGAGCCCTGTGAGTCATGAATGTAGTAGAACTGCGGTTGGTTTTTATCATTAAGAGGTGGTATAAAGTTCTTAGGAGGCACCACAAAGACTATCATAGGGTCATAGGCAGGAAGTCTATATCTCCCTGTTTTATCTGTTACTACCACTTCTTTTCCATTTGACACAAGAGCTCCGAATATGCCCCTCTCTCCAGGGTCTCTTCTTCCATTTTTGTTTAAATCCCAGAAAACATAACCTTCTACAAACTCTTTAGAGATTATCTCAGAGGAACAAAATGCTCCTTTGTGGAGAAGAATGTAAATGAAGATAGTTAAAAACAACTGGAACATAAAATTTCACACCTCCCAGCAATAGGGATTTTCATATTTCTTTAATAATTATACGCTATAGTTAATTTGTGGTTAAAGAAGATTTATTTAGGAGGTGAAAAAAATGGGGGAACTTAGCAGGAGAGAATTCTTAAGGATTGCCTCTTTGTCAGGTTTTTTAACTCTCTCTCCACAGGCGGAGGAAATTTTAAAATTGACCAAGAGATTTCCCAAGGTGAGAAGAGGTATAATCTTTCTTGTTGGAGATGGTTGGCCCCTTGGGGTTATGAAGGCTTATCTGGAATATGCTAAGAGGGTGTTCAACATTGAGCCTAACTTGACAAAACTCTTTAATGATCCTCGCTCGGTTACTGGAATTGTTAGTACTAATTCTCTCTCCTCTGTGGTCACAGACTCAGCTCCCGCCAGTGTTGCCTGGGGAACAGGTTCTAAAACCGCAAATAGGGTGTTAGCGGTGCTACCTGATGGAAGAAAATTGAAAACTATCGCAGAGCTTGCAAAAGAAAGGGGGCTTAGCGTGGGATTCGTTACCACCACCAGAATAACTCATGCTACTCCTGCCGGATGGTATTCCCATCACCTTAACAGGGATGCGGAGGATGATATTGCAGTGGAACTTTTGAACTTTAGACCCGAGGTCGCCTTAGGAGGCGGACGTAGACATTTTGAAGGGAGAAAAGATGGAAGAAACCTTTTTGTTGAGTTTGCCAATGCTGGTTATGAGGTAGTTTTGAATAGGGATCAATTAAGGCAGGCCTCCCTAAAGAAACCTCTTTTAGGAATTTTTGCCTCTTCACATTTGAGTTATTACATAGATAGAGCAAATGATACTCATCTTGGGAAAACTCAACCAACGCTTCCCGAAATGACTGCAGTGGCACTTTCTATTTTAGCAAGAAATCCCAAAGGTTTTCTCTTGCAAGTTGAAGCAGGAAGAATTGATCATGCTATGCACAATAACGATATGGCAGCAGGATTATATGACTGCTATGAGATGGATATGACCTTAGGAGTAATTCTTTCCTTTATAGAAAGGAACCCCCATGTTTTGCTAATCGTTACCTCTGATCACGGTAATGCTATGTATGGAATTAATGGAACAGGGCCCGAATACAATCACTCCACAGAGGCACTTTTAAAGTACAGAAATGTCAAGGCATCCTTTGAATACCTAAAAAATCTAATGAAAGGAAAAACTCCAGCTGAAATAAAAGAAATTTTGGTTAATTATACCGGTTTTAGTGATATTACCATTGAGGAGGCTCAAGAGGTTCACAATAAACTTAACACAAAAACTGATCTTCTGGTAAATGATTTTTGGTATGAACCCGAGGCTACCCTTGGAAGGATACTCTCTAAGAGTATTTATCAAGGGAAAGAGGGTGGTAAGATGGAAACCAAACTAAGAAGGGGTAATGTTTATTTTACCAGCACTAACCATACGGCTGAAGATCAACTTTATATAATCAGAAGTTCCAGTCCAATAAGAATAGCTGGTAGAATTGATAATACATATCTTTTTAAAGTTATGTGTGACTATCTCAATATAAAATTTGAAAATCCAAAGATGACTGAAGAGGAATACAGGAGCAAATATGCGATAGCCATAACTCCAGAAGAGTGGATGAGGCATTTAGAATTGCACGTAGCTTAAATTCATTTGTAAAGGCCATCATGAAGATACTTTGTAGAGAGAAAGTAGTCTTTTAGAGTAAAGCAGTCTTAGTAGTAATGTTTTTCTTAAAGCCTCGGGATGAAAGTTAAATACCTACATGGGAGTCTTATAGTTTGTCTGCAATTTTAGAGTAAAGATCTTTAATCTGGCGTATATCCTTTAGAATTTCTGGCAATTTTTCGAAGATTTTTACTGCTCTACGCCATACGCTTGCACTAATAGCTGGAATGCCTGCAACTTCAGCTCCTTCTGGAACTTCTCCTACCACACCAGATTTTGCCGCAACCCTACATCCTCTTCTTAATACACTCCCTGGTGCTACACCAACCTGTCCCCCAAGCATAACATAATCCTCAAGAGTGACACTCCCGCCTATGGCGGTATGGGAAACTAAGAGACATTCCTTACCTATATTTACATTGTGTCCTACTTGGACAAGGTTATCGATTTTAGTGCCTGCTCCGATTAAAGTTTCCCCAAAGGTTGCTCTATCAATGGTAGAGTTAGCACCTATTTCTACTTCATCTTCAATCCTTGTTAGTCCAAAGTGATATATTTTTAAATTTTTATACCCCTCTGATTTTGCCTCTTGGGCAAAGCCAAAACCGTCCGCACCAAGCACTACACCACCGTGTAAAATACACCTCTTTCCTACAATCGTTCTTGGATAAAGAACTACATGGGGATACAGAATAGTTCCCTCCCCAATTTCGCAGTAATCTCCTATAAAGCAAAAGGGATAAATGATGACACCTCTGCCGAGGAACACATCTTTTCCAACATAAACAAAGGGAAAAATAGTAACATCCTCCTCAATCTTTGCGGAAGGGTCCACGTAAGCCTGAGGACTTATACCCTGAAAGGTAAGATACTCCCTTGCAAAAAGACGAGTTACCTTAGCCAAAGCAACCCGCACATCCCTTGTTTCAAGAAGGGTTTTACCCGATAAGTGTTGCCTAAAGCCCATCGGTGCTATAAGGGCTTTGGCCTTAGTAGTTTGAGCTTGAGGTAGTCTCTTTAGACTGTCCACAAAGGAAAGCTCATCTTCCTTTGCTAAAGGAAGCGCGTTTATACCTCTAACCTCTCCATCCTCACCCCACAATTGGGCTCCGATAATTTCTGCAATTTCTGATAACCTATAGTGAGTCATAGGCAATTAGCCCTCTTTTATCATCTTGGGTTACATCAGAAAAAGGGGATAGAGCACTGCCTTCAAAATTAAGATCTGCTTGATGGATTGTAAGGTAGGTCACAGAAGTTGCCCTTGTGAGCTTGTAAGGGAAAGCATTAGGTCTCATTGGGCTGATGAGAGTTCTTCAGCGAGTTTTTTTATAAAGGGTATGAGGTTCTCCCTTTTTACATAGTAACGCTCTCCAGTTTTTCTCACCTTAAGCTCTACCTCTTCCTTTTCTTGAAAGGTTTTCCCTAAGATAATCTGTATGGGGATTCCAACCAAGTCCATATCCTTAAATTTTACTCCTGGTCTTTCTTCCCGGTCATCCCAGAGAATTTCCCAGTTTTCCTCTAAAGCTCTGTAGAGCTCCTCTACTAAGGAAAGCTTATCCCTCACAAGGGAAATTAAGGCTATTTGAAAGGGAGCAATTTGCCAAGGAAAGATAATACCTTCATTATCGTGATTTTGCTCGATTGAGGCTGAAATCACTCTACTTACCCCTATACCATAACAGCCCATTACGAGAGGTTTCTCTTTACCCTCTTTAGTTAAAAAGGTAGCTCCCATGGCAGAACTATACTTAGTACCAAGTTTAAAGATATGTCCCACTTCGATACCCTTTATAAAGTTAAGGGGTATTCCGCACTTGGGACAAAGATCGCCCTCTTTAGCTTTACGTAAGTCTAAAACTAAATCAGCTTTAAAGGTTTCACCAAGATTAGCATTTAAAAAGTGATAATTATCCTCATTTGCTCCAATGACAAAATTGGGAAAGTTTTCTAAGGACTTATCCGCTATAACTCTAATAGAGAGACCAAGAGGGCCAAGAAAACCAGGATGAGCTCCAGTGATTTTTAAAATCTCTTCATCGGTTGCTAAGCGAAAGGCTCTTCCTCCAAGAGCTCTTTCCAGTTTTACCTCATTTACTTCGTGATCTCCTCGGAGAACTACCGCTATAGGTTCCTTTTCTTCTATGATGTAGATAAGGGTTTTAGTTATTTTTTTTAAGGGTAAGCCGAGAAAATCCGCTACATCTTTAGCGGTTCTAACATTAGGTGTGTAGACCTTCTCCAAGGGTTTGGAGGGTTCAGAGGGGTATTTTTCACTGGAGATAGCTGGGGTTAACTCAACATTGGAGGCATAACCACAATTTTCGCAACTGCCTAAGGTGTCCTCCCCAGTTTCTGCAAGGACCATGAATTCATGGGAGACCTCTCCTCCAATGGCCCCAGTGTGCGCCTCAACCGCTTTAAAGCGCAAACCGCAGGCTTTAAAAATTTTGTGATAGGTTTCATACATCAGTTGATAGCTTTTGTCTAAACCTTCTTCATCTGCATCAAAGGAATAGGCGTCCTTCATAATGAACTCCCTTGCTCGCATGAGACCAAAACGGGGCCTCATCTCATCTCTAAACTTAGGAGCAATCTGATACAATATAAGTGGTAAATCCCGATAGGATCTCACTTCGCCTCTAACTAAGGCGGTAATAACCTCTTCGTGAGTTGGTCCCAAACAAAATTCATGTTCCTTTCTATCTTTAAAGCGTAGCAGTTCCTTTCCATAGGCGTCCCAACGCCCCGTCTCCTTCCAAAGTTCAGCAGGTTGAACCATAGGCATCAATATCTCTAAAGCCCCAGCTCTATTCATCTCCACTCTTACTATATTTTCTACCTTTTGAAGAACCCTAAGTCCCATGGGAAGAAAATTGTAAATACCTGAAGCTACCCTTCTGATGAACCCCCCTCTCAATAATAACTTGTGACTTATAGTTTCTGCTTCAGAGGGATCCTCTCTTAATGTGGGCAGGAAAAATTTGGTCATTTTCATAAGGACGCTCCTATTCCTTATCAATTTTTATCCACTCTCTACTCCCCAAATCAAGTATCACGAAACTTGGAGGCCCTTCCTTACCCATAAGTTCCCCAGGATTAATAATCAAAGTTTTACCTACCTCCCAGATCTTAAATTTATGGGTATGTCCACAAAAGATATAATCAAATTCTCCTGCCTTGGCAAGTTTTTCCGCTATCTTAGGATAATGGACTAAGGCAATTTTGAACCCTTCAATCTCCAAAAAGGCATCCTCTCCATGGAGAGTGATCTTTGGGTAATCCTTCAATAACCTACACAGCAGAAGAATATCCCCTCGGTTATTGCCAAAAATTAAATCCACTTCTCCCTTAAATTTAGCCAAACTTAACACCATAAAAGGCGATATTAGGTCTCCACAATGAAAGAGTCTTTCCGCCCCCTCCTTGTGGGCAATTTCAATAGCCCACTCTAAGTGATCAATTCTATCGTGGGAATCACTCACAATAGCTACCTTCATGACCTATACCCCTTATTTAAACAATTTTATTACAAATAAAGTAACATCCCTGCCAAGGGGCACTCATTTGCGATGCCTTTGATTAAGCAGTTCATCCATTTTAAGTTTTTTCCAAAGTAGATCTATTTTTTTCTTTGTTTCTTTATCCATAACTGCCTCTTTGGGCCAGTTTCTATGATAGCCCTCTTCTTTCCACTTTTTAGTTGCATCAATACACATCTTTGAGCCAAAGCCTACTTCGGGACTAGCATGATCAAGCACATCCACAGGTCCCTTAACAATCATAATGTCCCTTGCAGGATCCACATTAGCACACATATAAAAGATAGCCTCTCTTAAGTTTTGCACATCTACCTCTTTATCAAAGATAACTACAATCTTACTAAACATAAGTTGTCCCAGTCCCCATATGGCAGAGGCCACTTTAAAGGCGTGGCCTGGATATCTTTTATCTATTGATATAAAAACTAAGTTATGAAAGACCCCTTCCCAGGGCAAATTGATATCCACTACTTCTGGAAGGACCTTTTTTATCAAGGGTAGAAATAGTCGTTCCGTGACCTTTCCAAGATAGCAATCTTCCTGAGGAGGTTTTCCAACGATGGTTGCGGGATATAGGGCATCTTTGCGCATCGTGATACACTGCACATGAAAGACTGGATAGGGTTCTGGAGGCGTGTAAAAGCCTGTGTGGTCCCCAAAGGGACCTTCTATTCGTCTTTCATAGGGTTCAACATACCCCTCGAGAACAATTTGAGATTGGGAGGGAACCTCTAAAGGCACAGTTAGGCATTTTACCAATTCCACAGGGGAGCCCTTTAAAAAGCCTGCCAACATAAACTCGTCCATATCTTCAGGAAGAGGCGCGGTAGCGGAATATATAACCGCTGGTTCTGGCCCTATGGCAACTGCCACAGGAAGCCTCTGCCCAAGGGCCTCTGCCTTTCTATAATGCTTAGCCCCTACTTTGTGTATCTGCCAGTGCATCCCCGTTGTCTGACTGTCATAAACCTGCATCCGATACATACCCACATTGCGAACACCCGTTTCCGGATCCTTAGTTATTACACAAGGCAAAGTTATATAATAACCTCCATCCTCTGGCCAACACTTTAAGATAGGAAGTTTAAAAAGATCTACCTCCCTACCTGTTAAAACTATCTCTTGACATGGAGCCCTATCCACCATCTTTGGAAGAAGATTTTTCATCTCCCAGAGCTTTGGAATAATCTTTAATTTACCTAAAACTCCCTCCACCGCTTTTAACTCTAAAAGATTTGCAATCTTGTCGCTTAACTCCTCTATATCCCTTACTCCGAGAGCAACAGCAATTCTTTTAAATGAGCCAAAGAGATTAGTAACTACGGGAATCTTGTGTCCCTTTACCCTCTCAAATAATAGGGCTGGCCCCTTTCGCTTAACCACTCTATCGGTAATCTCTGTAATCTCAAGTTCTGGTGAAACCTCTTCTTTGACTTTGAGTAGTTCTCCCTCTTTACTTAATAACGCTAAAAACTCCTGTAGATCCCTCGGTGTTCTAACCATCTTACTCCTCTCAAACCTTTCATAAGCCTCTCACTTGCCCCTTTAATTTTTAGCGATCTTCCTAAGGTTATATCTCAGTTATATCCTTTCTAAAGGAGAAATCTACTTCCAGCGGATAATTTCCAGTAAAACAGGCAAGGCAAACTTTATCTCTTAGCTCCCCTACCGAGTCTAAAAGCCCCTCTAAGCTCAGGTAATACAGGGTGTCAATGTCTAAAAATTTTCGAATTTCCTCTACTGAGTGTTTAGAGGCGATAAGTTCCCTTGCCTGAGGAAAGTCAATGCCAAAAAAACAGGGATATCTCAGAGGTGGACAAGAGATGAGAAAATGTATCTTTTTTGCTCCGGCAAGCCTTATACTTCTTATTCGGTTTTTACTTGTGGTTCCTCTCACTAAGGAATCGTCAACAACGATAACTTCTTTTCCTCGGATAAATTCTTTCACAGGATTTAACTTCATTTTTACTGAAAGATCCCTTAATTTTTCTGAGGGTTGAATAAAGGTGCGTCCAATGTAATGATTTCTTATGACGCCAAACTCGAGAGGTAAACCACTTGCTTGAGAGTAGCCGAGAGCAGCATAAGTGCCAGAATCTGGAAGGGGCATCACAAAGTCGGCACTCAATGGGCACTCCTTGAAAAGGTTGTATCCAAGATTTTTTCTAACTAAGTAAACATTCTTTTGAAATACGAAACTATCTGGTCTTGCAAAATAAACAAACTCAAAGATACAATGACTTAGAGGTTGAGGGTCCTCTTCAAAGGGAAGGAAGGATTTAGGACCGTTAGAATCTATTACTAAGATTTCACCAGGTGCGACATCTCTGAGATATTCCGCTCCTAAAAGGTCAAAGGCGCAGGTTTCAGAGGCTAAGGCATAGCCTCCATTTAAAATGCCAAGAGCAAGAGGTCTAAAGCCCCAGGGATCTCGGAAGGCAACCAATAAATCATCACAGAGTAAAAGCACCGAATAGGCCCCCTTTATTCTTTTCATTGTCTTGGCAATCGCGTAGACTAAGCCCTCCTTGAGATACTTGACTATCAAATGAATGATGACTTCACTGTCAAGAGTAGTTTGAAAGATGTGTCCCTCTTCCTCAAGTTCACATCTCAAGGCATAGGCGTTAACCAAATTTCCGTTGTGAGCTAAAGCTAAGGTTTTCTTTGAATACTTTACGCAAAAGGGTTGAACATTTTGTAAGACAGAGGCACCTGTTGTGGAATACCGCACATGACCGACGGCTATGTCTCCGGCGAGCTCTTGTAAAATCTTTTCGTTAAAGGCCTCACTAACCAGGCCCAGATTTTTATATTCCACAATCCGTTTTCCGTTAAAGACTGCAATTCCTGCCCCTTCTTGTCCTCTGTGTTGTAGAGCAAAAAGACCAAAGTAGGTATATTTAGCTGCCTCTGGAACACCGTAAATACCTACTAAACCACACATCACCGTCCCCCTTACTCCAAGACACCACCAACCACTATCTCTGGTATCCTTAATGTGGGTTGCCCGTCAGATACAGGCACTCCCTGATTATCTTTTCCACAGGTTCCCGCTTCAAAGTGCAAATCCTCCGATACTCCATCAATTATCTCTAAGACCTTAGGTCCATTTCCCACCAAGGTTGCTCCCTTTACCGGATAGGCAATCTCTCCTTTCTCAATATAGTAACCCTCCCTTACTTCAAAGACGAAGTCTCCTGTTAGAGGATTTACCTCACCACCTCCCATTTTTCTCACTAACAGCCCCTTTTCTATACTCTTCAAGATATCTTCAGTCTTAGTAGTTCCAGGAGCAATATAAGTATTACTCATACGAGGAAGAGGTAAATTCCTAAAGCTTTGCCTTCTGCCATGGCCATTGGATCTTTTTCCATACTTCAGGGCTGTGTATTGATCGTATAGAAAGTCCCTCAAGATCCCATTTTCAATAAGAAGGGTTTTTCTCGCTTCAACTCCCTCATCATCTACCAGATAGGAGCCATACAGATTGGGAATGGTGGGATCGTCAATGACTGTTATTAAAGGGCTTGCCACCCTTTCCCCTAATTTTCCCGAGTAGATAGAGAGGCCCTCTTCTGCGTGATCTGCCTCCAATCCATGCCCTACCGCTTCGTGAATCATGGTTCCACCTGCGGAACCAGCCAAAACTACAGGCATCACTCCAGCAGGGGCCCTCCTTGCGGAGAGCAAAAGCAATGCCAAGGCTTCCGCTCGCTTACCAATTAACTCTATTTCAGGATCAAATCTTAATGCCTCCTCTAAAGAAAGGCTGTAGCCTTTTACCTCATAGCCCTTCTCTAATCTCCCATCCCTTTCCGCAACTACTACCGCTGAGATCTTAAAGTAAGGTCTTACTTGATACCTCAAGTTACCTTCAGAGTTAAGCACAATTTTAGTCTCCATGGTTTGCCAAAGACTGAGACGAAAGTGCTTAATAGCGGAGTTATGGGAAATTCTCTTTTTTATAAGTTCCAAGAGTTCGAGACTTTTTTTTAAATCAAAGGAAAAAGTTTGGAGAGAAGCCTTTTCCACCAAAGTGCTAAATTCAGTAAGAAGTTCCTTAGGGAACAGGTTTAGCCTTTCTTCCCTTAGAAGGGAAGAAAAATTTTCGGTAGCATAAGTGAGTTTATTTTCAAACTCTGGAGTAATACTGCGGAAGGCAAGCCCAGAGTCAACTCCACTAACAAGTTCATCTACCTTGTCCGGCTCAAGCACTAATCTAAAGAATTCCGCTTTTTCAAAAAAGAGATCCCCATATAAAGCCTTGGTCATATACTTTATTTTAATCTACTTAGGAATTTTTCAAACTCTTGAGGAGTCATGATCCCACTTCTTCCATAGTTTCTGAGGCTCAAGCTTGCGGAGTAAAGCCCTAACTCCACCACTTTGTCCATTGGAAGATTAAGGGACAATCCAGCCAGAACTCCTGCGTTAAAGTAATCTCCTGCCCCAGTATTGTCCACCACGTGTTTCACCGGATAAACGGAACTTCTGATGAAAAGTCTATTTGTTGCTCCTAAGGCTCCCTCTTTTCCCCTTTTTATAAAGAGATATCTCACTCCCCAAGACCAAATCTCTTCAACAGAAAGCATCCCTAATCTAAATTCCCTTTCAGTTATAAATAAAATTTGCGTCTTTTCTAAAAAGGGCTTTAGAAAGGATTTGCCCTGCTTAGAATAAATCTCTCCAGGATCTATAGATATTTTGCTTTTCAGATTTAAAAGAAGTTCCCTTTGAAAGAGTACTCCCTCAGGGCTTGCAAAAGAAGAGAAGTGATATAGACTGGAAGAAAAGAGATCCTCCCTTTCAAAGAACAGGGCACTCTCCGCAGTGCCAGGGCTTACCACGATTGTTCTATCCCTTTTACTGTCAAGCATAATCAGGGCTAAACTCGTCTCTCCCTGCCTTCTAACCCTCTTAGTACAGACGCCTATACTTTCTAATTCCCGTAAGGCTCTTGCTCCAAAAGGATCCTCTCCCACTGCTCCTAAAAAAGCGGTTTTAAAGCTGAGCTTAGCCAAGGCATAAATAGTATTGGCGGAAGAACCTCCTCCACCCTCAAAAACTAAAGTGCCCTCTTTCTTTAGTTTTGACAGTAAATTGAGAAAGCTCTCCCTATCTAATACATATTCCTTACCTGGCTCAAAGTAAAGCCCCTCAAAGAAAACCTTTGAGAGATCCTCAACAAGATAAAAGATGTCCCAATTTAGAGCCCCACACCCCACAATAACTTTAGCCATGCTACTATTTTAAGGCAACTCCCCTATCTATCAACCCACTAAAGGCGCATCTCTAAGTCAGACCAACTCTTTTTGGCCCTAAGGTCTTTGAAATTCCCCACTTTTTTTTGCACTCTGCTCATCTCCTCTTCTCCAGAAGTTCCTCCATGGACTGCGTATCCCCCTCTCTAAATAATCCTTCTTCAAAATTAATCCCTCCTCAAAATAAAAAAATCAGTTGCCTCTCCCTGATTAGAAGGAATTCCCATCTTTGGGGATGTAGCGCGATTTTTAAGCTCGTTAAAGAGACCTCCTGTTAAAGGATAGGATGCCAAGGGATACGAAAGGCCTTCTCATGGAGTCATAGCTTGCCAAAGAAACTTTTTTACTGGTTGATGATTGTTTGAGAGCCTTAAGTTTTTATTCTAGTGTTGGCTATGCAACCTATTACCACAAGCCTTTCCTCAAATTTCGGGTTTTTAATATCCAAAAGTTCTTAGTGGGGCTCTTAGAGGTCTTCTCAATAGGAGAACTTCATTTCTGAGGCATGGAAAAAACCCTATGGAGTCTTTAAGGTTACCAAAAATTCTCCACCTTTCTATTAGTTCTATCCTTTATGGGGATCTAAGAAAGGGATAACCTGTCTAAGTTAAATGTGAAATCTTCAAGAATTGCAGTCTAAAAGAGTTAACGTACATCAAAGAGGCTTCCTTTTGTTTAAAAGCATCTGTTTGCAGGTGGCGGGAACTCTTAGGGGATGGGGGGGTAGAGAGGCTGGTTCGGAGGTATCTGACGGATAGAGGCTTTCAGAGGGTCAATTTGTAAAATATATTTTGTTCTAAACATTCACAAGGTTTGATTGATTAAGCTTATATGGGGTTAGGGTTGCAAGCTTTCCCGCTTCAAAGGGGATTGCATGAAAAAAGCAACACGCCGTGCCCCTAAGGAAAATTGCGACTTCTGGAAACAGATCAACACCTGTTCTTAAGAATTGTTTACAAAGGCATTCACAAAAAGTTTTTATGAATAGCCAAAGGAAGCTCACATTAAACAGAAGTGACGTATTTTGTTCTTTTCCTTCCTATCTGTTTCCTCTCCTACTCCCTTGAGTCAAAATTGACATGCCTACGGATTAGGCTTATCCTTGCATGAAAGGCTAATATACTTATCAGTTAAGACTCATTTGAGGGCGCAAAAATGAATGGAGTGGAAGCTCTAAGTCAGAGCAAATAAATGGAGTTAAGGGATTTAATTGGGAATGAAGTAGAAATGGAAACACCAAAGGACCCTGTAATAACACCTAAGCAGAAGGCAAGGGGGCTGTTCATTTTCTTACCTAACTATGCTTTCAATTAAAGAGTTCTTTCAATTAAAGGCTCTCAAAGCTTTTTGCACCTCTCATGGGAATACATGCTAAATTTAGGGAAAAGAAAAGGCCAAACGAAAAGTCTAAACTAAAAGTCCTTAGAGGAACTCTAATATAAAAAAGCCTTGCTTTTAGATTTTTCGATAAAATAATGAAAAATTCATGAATTGGATTTTTAGGGTATCAATTTTTAGGACCAAAGAGTAAGATTTAAATAACAGGATATAGATTTTGTGCTAAAATTCTCAAAATGTAAGGCCTAATTTTTTTAAGATTTATATTTAGAATAAAAAGTAGGGGTTTAGCTATGTATGACACAATAAAAAGAGCTGCGGAAAAGAACATTATTACCGAAGAGATAGAGGTATGCGCCTTAAAAGAGGGCGTATCGCCAGATTATATAGTTCAGGGGATAGCTAAAGGAGAAATAGTTATCTGTAAAAACAAGAAAAACAAGGTAACGAAGCCCTGTGCCATAGGAAAAGGTCTGAAAACTAAGGTAAATGTGAATATTGGAACATCCAAAGATCGTCCTTTCATCGAAGAGGAACTCAAAAAATTAGAAATTGCTCTTAAGTACGGCACTGATACTGTAATGGATCTCTCAACTGGTGGACCTGTTGATGATATCCGAAGAATAATAAGAGAGAACTGTCCGGTTCCCTTGGGAACTGTGCCTATTTATCAAGCTGCCCTTGAGGCTGTGGAAAAACATCATAAATCTATTGTGGAAATGACTGTCTCTGAAATCTTTGATGTTATTAGGAGACAGGCTGAGGATGGCGTGGATTTCATGACTGTGCATTGTGGCATTACTAAGCATACTTTAGAGAGATTAAAAAATAAGGATAGGGTTTTAGGGGTAGTTTCCAGGGGAGGTTCCTTCATCGTGGAGTGGATGGTGTATAACAATAGGGAAAATCCCCTTTATGAGTATTACGATGAACTCCTGGAAATTGCCCATACCTATGATGTGACCCTATCGCTTGGTGATGGGATAAGACCTGGTTGTATTGCGGATGCAACTGATGGGCCTCAAATACAGGAACTGATAATTCTTGGTGAGCTTACGCTTCGAGCTTGGGATAAAGGAGTGCAAGTCATGATTGAAGGTCCGGGCCATGTGCCCCTCGATCAAATTGAGGCTAATATCAAGCTTCAAAAGCGTCTTTGCCATAATGCGCCCTTTTATGTGTTAGGTCCACTACCTACGGATATTGCGCCTGGCTATGATCACATAGTTGGTGCCATTGGTGGAGCAATCGCTGCCTCAGCTGGAGCAGACTTCCTTTGTTACCTGACCCCTGCAGAACATCTGAGACTTCCTACCTTGGAGGATGTTAAAGAGGGACTTATTGCCTCTAAAATTGCGGCCCATATTGCGGACCTGGTAAAGGGTGTGAAAGGTGCCTGGGAGTGGGATTTGGAGATGGCTAAAGCAAGAGCCCAACTTGATTGGGAAAGACAAATAGAACTTGCTATCGATCCTGAAAAGGCTCGTAAGTATAGACTTGAAGGAGGAGTCTCCCGCAGTAAAGCTTGCACTATGTGTGGTGAATATTGTGCAATTAAGATTTATGAACACGCTCACAAATTTTTGAAGGGAGCCCGTTGAGATCAAACTACACACTCTCACTACATTTAACTTTTTGGTCTATAGATAAAAAGCACTAACAGGAAACATATGCCAATTAAACCCCAGAAGGCAACCCCTCTAAAGGTATCCTGAAAGGCCCAACTTAGTGCTTGCACGTATTGCGCATGATATAAAAGGGCTTCAACTTTCTTTTCCGCTAAGGCAGAAGGCCAAAATTTTTCTGCTATTAAGGTCAGGTAGTCCAAAAAATAGTTAACAACCGTAGGATTTTGTAGCTCTGTTATTTTCAGAAAGTGTTTTTCAATGTTAAATTCCAGATGGTTGGTAGCTAAAGCAGTGCCAAAGGAGCCACCTACAAAACGCTGATAGTGCATAAGCACAACCCCAAGGCCCGTTAATGGACCAAGTCTCTTTAAAGACAGCGTAGTTAAGGGAGCAAAAAAAGTGCCCATAGATATTCCGAGTGGTATAGTTAGGAAAGAAGCTTTCCACGAAGGAGTATAATAATTTAATTGAGGAATGAGCACATAAGAAGTCAACAGAAATAAGAGGGAACTAAAAAGTAAGATAAGCTTGGGAGAGAGACGGTCAGAAAGATATCCGGATATAATACTGAAAATTCCTATAAAGATAGCAAATACTAATATGTGAAGCCCTGCTTGAAAGGTGGTTAAGCCCTTAAGATTCTCATAATAAAGAGGCAATAGATAAAAAATCTGATACATACCAAACCCTAACACGAAGAAGTGCATTCCCATTGGAAAACCAAATTCTGGAATTTTATATATGGATAGATTGATTAAAGGCTTTTTAGAAAATAGATCTACCAGGATGTAAAAAACAAAGGAAACGAGACTTATGAAGAGAAGCCAGAGAATAAGATCTGATTGAAACCAACCTAACTGTTGGCCCTTTGACAGCATGATCAGAAGGGATATGGTAGCCAAGGCTATAAAAAAGTAGCTAATGAAGTTAAAGTGAAAGATCCTTTCTCTGCCTAAATCTTTGGGTAAGAAAATTAATCCCGTTATAAGGTTTATAATACCAATGGGTATGTTTACGAAGAAAATCCAGCGCCAATCCAGGTATTCTGTTATCAGGCCTCCAAGAGTTAGTCCAAGAGCGGGAGCAAAACTCACGCCCAAACCAAAGATCCCCATAGCTAAGCCCCTCTTTTCAGGAGGATAGACAGAAACTAATATTGTCTGTGCGGAGGCAGCAATAAATGCCTCCCCTGTTCCCTGAAGTACTCTAAAAAGAATCATTTGCCCTAAATTTTGAGCTAACCCACAAAATAAACTAGATATAGTAAAGAGACACATACCCGTTAGAAAGGTCCAGGAATAACCTATGTATCTTGCAAAATTCTCGGTAAAAAGAAGGGCGGTTGCTGCTGACATCATATAACTGGTAATCACCCACTGAATCCCATATAGATCTGTAGCTAAAGGAGCCATCATCTTAGGAACAACGATATCCACTATTGTCGTATCAAGAATGGCCATAAAAAAACCGATCATAACCACAGCGGTAATTAAGATTCGCTCTTGTGTAGTCACTTGGAGATAGTAATGGGTAATTGCCATAGAAAAAATTAGCGAAGTCTTTTGATCTCTACTTCACCACTTAAGCCTACCCTTAGAAGGGAACGGTCTCCCCTAAGGATTTTAATTCGCACAGGGATTCTTTGAGCAAGTTTGGTGAACTCTCCCGCAGAAATGTCTCTGGGCACAAGGGCAAAGGTAGCAGCAGAAGCAGGTAATACCTCCTCAACCTCTCCTTCAAAATGCTTATCAGGAAAGGCATCAAGTCTAATTCTTGCCTTAGCCCCCTTGGCCACTCCTCTTAACTTTGTCTCCTCAAGAAGCACCAGGATATAAAAACTCTCTGGGTCCACTACCGCATACAGGGGCTCACCAGGAGCTATCACATCACCCTCAGCGTGAAACTTTTTAGCTACTATTCCCGAAAGGGAACTTTTTAAAATAGTCTCTTCCAAATAAAAGTTAGCTTCATCTTTTCGTTGTTTAATCTCTCTTTCTTGATAATTAAGTGCCTTTATCTGATAACTAAGGCTCTGCAAAGTCTTTCTCTCATTTTGAAGGAGATTGAGATTGCCCTCAAGGGCTTTAATTTCCTCATCAAGAGCCTTAATTTCTGCCTTTATACCCTCTCCCTGGTTAATCAGTTCCCTCTCTTCAGTTTCCTTCACTTCAAGATCTCTACGGGATATTAGCCCATCTTTAAAAAGATTCTCCAGTCTAACTCTATCCTTTCTTACAAGATCTAATCTTGCCTGAAGGGATTCATGTTGAAAAATCCTGGCCTGCCTTCTCTCTTTTAAGGCCTGCAGTTGTTTGCTAACTTGTTGTATCTTAAGCTCTATTTCTCTCTCTATCTTGTTCTTGGTAATCTCTAGGGCCTCCCTCTCCGAAATGACTCTATTAAGACTCTCCTTTAGCTGATTTACCTTTGAAAGATAATCCTCCTTGGCAATAATAGCTAATACCTCCCCTTCCTTCACCTTCTCCCCTTCACTCTTGTAGAGTTTTATTATCCTTCCCGAAACCTTTGAAAAACTTAGATAAACTACTCTATCCGCTTGCACAAAAACAGCATTACTTACCGCATAATGATATCTGTGCCAAAGAAAATAACCAAAAATGCCACATAATAGTAAAGTCATGCAAAGAACTAAAAGTAAACCTAATTTTTTCTTATTCATAATTTAATGTAAGTGTATACTTAAGTTTTACAAAGTATAAACTTTTCTTAAGTTATGTCAAGAGATACCTTTAAGTATCTCTTTCTCAATGCGTTCTGCTAATTTTGCTTGTTGTTCCCAGACACCAAAGACCTGTCCTTTAGGTAAAAATTTTTTTATAAATTGTAGGACTTCCGGTTTAATTTTGCCTGCGGGTGCTTTCTTGAAAGGAGTTTGAGGAAGGGGCATAAAGCTATGGGCATGAATTATTGCTCCCAGCCTTACAAGCTCTTCCATAAAGGCAACAGTTGCCCTGATATCCTCCTCTGTTTCCCCAGGAAGTCCAAATATAAAATCTACTTTGGCCTTTAAGCCAGCTTTTATGGTAAGTTTAACTGCCCTTCTGACCTCTTCAAGGGTATGCCCTCTCTGAATGGAGGTAAGCATTCTCTCACTTCCCGTTTGAGCCCCAATAACCAGATTGTCATTATGACAGTATGTTTTGATAAGTGCCACTGTCTCCTCAGAGACATGTTCTGGCCTTACCTCTGAAGGAAAAGTGCCAAAGAAGATCCTTCCTCCAAAGTAGCGGACTAAGGTGTGAAGGTCCTTAAGAAGTAGCCTCAATTCCTCAATGTTTACGGTCTTTCCATCCTTTGAGCCATAAGAAAAGGCATTGGGGGTAATAAATCGTAGATCCTTTATACCCCTCTCCAATAAAGCTTGGGCATAGGAAAGTATTTTTTCTATGGAGCGATGGCGCACTTTTCTGCCAAAAAGCCTGGGGGTTTGACAATACTTACACAGAAAGGGGCAGCCTCTTGTAATCTCAAGGGGACCAATTTTGTTAAATTTAAGAGAAAGGGGAGCCCACTCGTTGATGTCTACAGGATCCGCCTTAACAGGGGCACAAGAGTCCCGGTCTTTAAGATAATAGATACCCTTTATGGTAGGATACTGATTATCTTTACCGATGTATTCTTCAAGAAAGGTCCTTAGTGTCTCTTCTGCCTCACCTAAAAAGATGTAGTCAAAACCTAAGGCTAAGGTTTCCCTTGGAAGTGCGGTAGCATGTGGGCCACCTCCAAGGATAATGAGCTTAGATTTTAAGTCTAAGGTCTTAACTTTATTTAGCAAAGATTTTATCTCCCAATATTGAGGCGTAAGAAAGGATACCAATAAAAGAACTCTGTCATAATTCTCTAAAAGGGCGGAAAGTCCCTTTAAAAGCTCTTCGGGATTAGAAAAAAAGTATAGGGAAGTTTGATAATCTTCGTAAGGTAGATCCTCAATAGCCCCTAAGAGGGCATTAAGACTATATCTATTTTCCCTTTTATAATAGAATACTAAAGCCTTCATGCTATAGCTTTAAAGAAAAATATAATATAAGAGTAGTTTGAACAAGGGTTTTGAACAAGGGGGGAGCGGGAACTCCCCCTTGAGTTTTAGGAGGGGGTTACTTGGTGATTGGTTTGGGAGTCTTATCAGTGCTTGGAGGTAATTGGGGTACCTCTATCCTTGGTCTTTCGCCGGTTAGGGTTTTCAAGAAAGAGGCTATTTTCTTTATTTCGTCATCACTTAGTTTAATACCATACTGTAAGGTCCCCATGACTGCGATGGCATCCTCTAAATTCCACACTTTTCCGGAATGGAAGTAGGGATAGGTAAGTTCAATGTTTCTCAAAGAAGGGACCTTAAACACATAGTCATCTGCTGGGCTCTTTGTTACTTCATATCTACCTCTATCACCCGCAGCTAAATCTGGGCTTGGTTTTTGTGCTAAGCCAAAGGGTGCATACATGTGACCTCCAAGAGTGATACCGCTGTGGCAAGAGGCACACCCCTTCTCTATAAAGAGCTTTAACCCTTCTTTTTCCTCTCTATTTAAAGCCTTAGTGTCTCCCTTTAGGAATTTGTCAAATCTGGAGTTAGGTGTTAAAAGTGTGGCCTCAAAGGCCTCAATGGCCTTAGCAACATTATCAAAGGTTATGGGATCCTTTTCTTTGGGAAAGGCCTTTTTAAACATTTCTACATACTTGGGAATACTCTTTAAGGTGGCAATTACTCTCTCAGGAGTATTATTCATTTCTACCGAGGCCTGAATGGGACCCTTTGCTTGTTCCATTAAATCTTTGGCTCTGCCATCCCAAAATTGAGCAGTATGATAAACCGCATTAAACACCGTAGGAGCATTCCTTGGCCCTTTCTGCCAACCATGTCCAATTGAAGTCTCCACGTTGTCCGTGCCTCCAAGCATTACATTATGACAGCTGTTGCAACTAATTAAGTGAGAAGCAGAAAGCCTGGGCTCAAAATAAAGATATTTACCCAATTCCACAAGCTCCTTTGTGAGCTTCACCTCTTTGTAGGGAATCCTGTCAAGTTTTTCTGGAATAGGTTTAAAAAGTTCCCTAGCCCTCTTCAACAGTTCATCATCAGGAGTCTTAGCATTAAGATAACTCACTGATAACGCTACTCCTAAGGAGAGCGATAACCATTTAAAAACTCTAAACTTCATAGGCACCCTCCTTTTTTAAGTTTTTTTTAAATAATAATCAAATTATTATGAAAGTCAAGAACAAAAAATAAAATAATTCATTAAATAAAGTTTTTAAATATAAAAATAATCTTTAAAAGGTCTTACTAAAAATTAGGGATCACTAAATCTCTTCTGAGATTTAGTCGAGATAGTGAATAGAACCTTTTACGAAGGGCTGGAAGAATAGCGTTCTTAAGGCTGAATATAAGCTTTCAAGGTTAGGTCGATAAAGGACCTCTCTTTCTATTTTCAGGGGAACACCCTGTAAATTGATTATTCTCTGAGTAAATTGTTTAAGTCTTTCTCGGAGAATGGGGCGGACTCTTTGATCCATCAAGGGTGGATCGGGAAGCAATAGGAGAGGAAGATTATAGGACAGAGCCTCAACTAAGGCTTGCTCTATTTCGAACCAGTTTTTTATGTAAACATATTCCAAGCGAAAGCCCCTTTTTTCTAAGTCTTTTAGGTAAAACTCAAAGGTCCCGGAGGTTAGCACCACAAAGGATGTGCCATAGGATTTTAAGAATTTTGGTGAGGGAAGCGGTGAAAGATAACAATAACTGGGATTCCAAAAGTGGGAGACATATAATATACCTGTTACTATGCGTTCTTGACCAGGGCATTTGACTTTCTGTGCCTTCTCGTAGGCATCTGCTCCGTAGATTACCACCCGTGGATACTTGCACAGGCTTGCGCTGTCTCTAAAATAGTGAAAGTCTGAGGGTAAATTCGGGATCTCCTTTAGAGAAAAAATAGGCACGCCCTGAGCCTTGAGACTGGAGACACAGAAAACCCCTATTAACATTGATAAAACCAAAAACTTAAAAAACATAGCTCAGAAGTTAACTTCCCATCCCAAATAGATATTTCTTCCTTCCCAGGGAATGGGCGGGAAACTACCTGCCCGATAGTAAGTTTTATCAAAGAGATTTTCAATCTTTAGATTGATTTTGTGCCTTCCTCGCTCAAAGAGGAGGTTTAAATCCCAAAGTGTGTAGCTACCCATTTTTTGATTGCCATAATAACTCTTGCCATACCATCTAAAACTGGGAGAAAGGAAAAGTCCCTTTAACAGAGGAAGTTCATAGCTAAGTCCCCCTTTGAGCATCCACTTTGGAATTGCCATAATATATTCATTGCCTCTCACGATGGGCACATTTTTCCCCTCAAGCACTGAGGTCAAGGTGTAATTGATAAAGGCAAGCAGAGAGGAACTTCTATAGATTGCTGAGGTCTCAAGCCCCGCTGTTTTCAAATAAGGAAGATTTACATAGATCCTTTTAACTGGGTCATAAGCTATTTTATCTTCAAAGGTATTTAAATAGAGGGTTACTCTTCCTAAGATCTGCGGCTGGTGATAGGATAGATTTATTGAGTAGTTTTTAAGAACTTCAGGCTTAAGGTTGGTTGCTGTTCCGTAACCAAGGGCTGGATTGGCCTTTGAGTAAAAGTAAGGGGGAGCATTGAAGGCCTCTGAGTAATTTACTTGAAGGGTTAGTGATGGGCTCCAAAAGTAATTTAGAGCAACTCTGGGAGATAGCCTACTTCCCCATAATTCATAGTGATCAAACCTTGCTCCAAAGTTTAAAAGAAATCTATTCCATGTTTTCACATATTGTCCAAAAATTCCATAATTAAACTCTCTCTCCTTGGGAAGGGTGCTTACCAATTCTGTCCCATTAAAAATCTTGCTTTTATACTGGAGGTGATTAATTTGAATACCCTCAAGGCCAAGGAGTAGGTCTCCGCCAAGGAGAGGTCTTTCTCCGTAAAAGAGGGCGGAGAGTCGTTCGTTTTTTAGAAAGACGTCTAAGGCAGTAAAAGATGAGGTACTATGGGGTGATCTTATCTGTGGTGTATGAACCTTAAAGAATGTATAGCTGGGTGTGAAAGTAAGCTTTAGATCCCCAATCTTCCACTTACCCTTAAAGTTAGCTACAAAGAGGTCAGCTCTCTCAAAGGAACCATAGGGTTGTTTATCTATGGAACCTATAAGAAGCCCTCTTTGAGAGCGAGGGGTATCGTATTGGTTTTTAAAATAAAAGAGATTAAAGGCATGTTCTGAGAGCCTTCCTTTAAGAAGGAAACCCCAATTATCAGAGCGAGGATGCACCTGTGCTCCCGCTTTTTCATCTCCTGGTAGATCCGCGTAGTGAATAAGCCCGTAGAGGTCTTTATAATTTAGGCTAATACCTCCTAAGGTTTTATCCTGGGTTCCAAGGGTTCCATAAAGGGAGAAGGTGGAATTGGGAGTTCTTTCAACATTGAGCACACCAGAGAAGGCATTGGTCCCATAGATGCTGGAGGTAGGCCCTGAAATAACCTCTATTTTGGAGAGATCCTTCAAAGGATAGCTGGCATCAAGGATAAAGTTTCCAAAGGCTGGGATATCAAGTCTTACTCCCTCTTCTAAAAATAAAAAGGTATTAGATACGGTAGCATAATAACCGCGCCAGGCAATTACTCGCTCGTTAACATCTTGCAGGAGATAGAAGGAAGGTAAATATTCTAAAAAGTCTCTAATATTTAGAAAGCCAAATCTTTTAAGGATATCTCCCGAATAAACCATAGAAGGAGCAGGACTTTCCGCAAGAGGGACCTCATAAAGGGTTGCTCCTCTTATAAAGAGAAGTTCCTCTTTAGCAAGTTCTTCGAGGACGAGAACTTGAGCAGAAGCTTTTTCAGTAAATATTAAAAATAACAATTTTATTATTATTAACAATTTTACTATTATTTTCATACTTCTCCCTCTTTTTGTGTCAAAATTTTGACTATTTCTTGCAGCGAAAAGGGTTTTCGCAAAATTTTTATTACCAAGCCCTCTTTAAGGGCTTCTTGAATAGAATCTTCCATCTCTCCAGAATAGCCAGTCATGATAACAATTTTGGGGGACTTTTCCTTCATGGTTTTCACCTTTTTAAGTAGCCAATCTCCCCCCTTTTCTGGCATAAACAGATCAACAAAACAAAGATCGAAGGGTTGTTTTTCTAAGATCTTCCAGGCTTCAAGGGCATTCTCTGCAGTTATAACCTCTTCAACCAAGTCCTTTATAAAATCTCGTAGGGCTTCTCTAATATCTGGCTCGTCATCTACAATTAAGACCTTTTTAAATCTTTGCTCTGTAGGGGATCTTGATTTTAAGGGAAGACTTTCTGGGGCTGGTGTTAGAGTCTCTTCTTTAACTAATGGTAAGTAGAGCTTAAAGGTAGTGCCTCTTAAGTATTCTGATTCAACCTCTATATTACCTTGGGCATTGTGAATTATGTTATGAACCATGTAGAGGCCAAGACCAGTGCCTCTTCCTATTCCTTTTGTTGTAAAAAAAGGCTCAAAGAGTCGACTCTTTACCTCCTCTGACATCCCAATACCCGTGTCAGAAATTTCCAAGACTGTAAATTCTTGCTCCTTTCTTGCTCTTATAGATATCTTTTTCTCAAAGTCCTTATCCAGTTTTTCTCTCTCTTCAATGGCTTCAAAGGCATTTTTAACAAGATTTATCAGGACCTCTTTAAAGCTCTCCTCAGAGAGAGGAATCAGAAGATCTGTTGAAGGAAGTTCTAATTCCAAATTTATAGCTCTGGGAACAAAGATCCGAAGGGTTTCAAAGTTTTCTCTTAAGAATTGAGATAAATTGGTCTTTTCAGTTTCGGTAATCTTAGTAAAGTATAGGATCCTTCTGGCTAAATTTTGTCCACGAAGTATAGTTTCTCTACTTTTTATCAAAAGGGGCAAAAGATTTCCACATTCCTTTTTTTGAACATAGTATTCTATGAGCTCAAGATTAGAGGAAAGGATTTGAAGAAGATTGTTAAATTCGTGGGCATAGCCTCCAGCTAAGGTTCCCAGGGCAGCTTTCTTTTGCTGAGTAGCCATTCTTTCCGCATGATCCCTTTCTCTTTCTAAGGCTTGGTTGATGTTATCAATAAGGAGATCAATTTCGTAAAACCCTACTGGAGATGGACGCATTTTAGAGGTTATCTCTTTAGTTATCCTTTCCAAGGAGTTCTTGATTTTTTTGAGGAAGACCATTTGAAAGTAGTAGATTAGAGCTCCAGAGAGAAATATTGCTGTGAAAAGAAATAAAATCCTTGTTCCATACCAAGAAATAACATATCCTTTAGAG
>JANXCE010000018.1 GCA_025059715.1 Caldimicrobium sp. | reverse complement strand
AATACGGAGAGGGTGCATAGTGGTCTTGGGAATGTATCGCCTTTGGAGTGGATTTGTTATAAATTTTATGAGAATTCACCTCAGTCTAAAATCCTATGGACTCATACAAAACCTCTTGACAAGGAGCCTATACAATATAGATTTAAGACATGCCTTGGTCTGAGATTATTATCTCAGTTGCTATTTTTTTAGGAATACTTGCTTTAGCCTTAGTTATCCGCATTACTCTATTTAAAATTCTTCAGCGCTTAGCAAAAAAGACTAAAGTTCCCTGGGATGAAATAGTTATCGATTATATAAAGAGACTAATCCCCCTTTGGGCTATCCTTCTTGCCCTCCATCTTTCTATATCTATAAGCCCTATTCCTCCTCAGTTTTTAAAGGTTATTAACAAGGCACTGCTCATTATTTTTGTTATCTCTCTTGCAGTAGGAGGGGCAAATTTAGTGGTTAGACTTGTGGATTTATTTCTATTGCAAAAAACAGGGGTCCCCACAAGGGTAACCCTTATTGAGATCTTTATCAAAGCGCTGATTTACTCTATCGCCCTTATAAGTATTTTACATATTTTAGATATAAACATAGCACCTTTTGTTACCACTCTTGGAATAGCAGGATTAGCCATAGGCTTAGCTTTAAAGGATACCTTGGAGAATTTCTTCTCAGGTATACATATTCTTATGGCGAGACAGATAAAGCCTGGTGATTTCATAAGGCTTGAAAGTGGGGAAGAAGGGATAGTTAAAGATATTAATTGGAGGACTACCTCAATTCTTACGCAACAAAATAATCTTGTGATTATTCCCAATGCCAAATTGGCTCAAAGTAAAATCCTAAATTATACACTACCTGAAGAGGAGCTTTCTCTTCTTTTTCAGATAGGGATAAGTTATGAGAGTGATTTAGAACAAGTAGAGAGAATTACCTTAGAGGTAGCCAAGGAACTAATGCAAACCCATCCCTTAGGTGTGCCTGACTTTGAGCCTTTGGTTAGATTTCACTCCTTTGGTGACCATAGTATAAACTTTAATGTAATTCTACGCTGTAAGAATGCGGAAAATCGTTTTAAATTAATCCATGACTTCATAAAGACCTTATACAAGCGCTATCAAATAGAGGGTATAAAAATTCCCTATCCTATAAGGACAGTATATCTCCATTCAGTTGATACAACCCACACTTAAAATGAGGGTTATTACTTGGAATGTAAATTCTTATAACATTAGAAAGCCCCAAGTTGAGAGTTTATTGAAAGAAAAAGAACCAGACTTTCTCTTATTACAGGAGACTAAGGTAGAATTTATTGCTCCGGAAGGCTTTCAAAAAAGAGGATACTATTTATATCATGCGGGTGGAAAGGGAAGAAATGGGGTGGCCATAATCTCTAAATATCCCTTAGAGGAGCTTAAAATAGGTTTTCAGGGCTTAGATGAGGATGATCAACAAGCAAAGGAAAGAATTCTCGGTGGTAGGTATAAGGATTTGTGGATTTTTTCACTATATGTGCCCAATGGCAGCCCCGTTAATTCCGATTATTTTTACTATAAAATTCAATTTTTATACAAATTAAGGGAATTATTAGAAAAGTTTTTTACACCCCAGGAAAAAATAATTTTAGGAGGTGATTTTAATGTGGCGCCAGAACCGGAGGATGTCTTTGATCCCCTTCTCCTTGAGGGACAGATATGTTTTCATGAAAGAGAGAGAAAGGTATTAAAATACCTAATGGAGTGGGGCTTGTATGATGCTCTAAGGGTATTATATCCCCACAAAAGAGGGATCTTTACTTGGTGGGATTATCAATTCTCCTCCTTTAAAAGGAACTTAGGTATGAGATTAGATCACCTCTTGATAACCAATCCTTTAAAGCAAATTCTTAAGGAAGTTGTAGTTGATATAAAAATTAGGGCTTTGCCTAAACCATCCGATCATGCTCCTGTTATAGCGGACTTTGAGGATAGAACAGATATAGAAGAGCGGATAAACTAAGGAAGGGACCATAGGGTATTTCCGCTTTTAAAAGGTTTTTCTCCTCAAGTTCCTTATGTCTTATCTTTTTAAAGATCAAGAGGAAACCATAGACCATGAGGGCTATTAGTGTGGAAAAGAAAAGGATGCTAAAAAAACTTTTATATCCTAAAAAGGCCCCCAAGCCTCCCATTAACTTGAAATCTCCCATACCCATACCATCCCGTTTAGCAAAAAGATAGTAGAATTCGTTTATAAAAAATAAAAGGCCCATGCCTGCAAAGGCGGAAATCAGGCTGTCAAAGAAGTGAGAAACAAAGGGATTTATTTCCATCAAGGAAAAGAGCCAGCCCCCAAAAATTAATGGAAAACTCAAAAGATCAGGTATTTCCCTATGAAAAAGATCAATAAAGGAAATACCTATAAGTAGAGAGACAAAATAAGTATAAGCCAAAAATACTGAGTAACCGTATAAGTTATAAAACTTATAATAAAGAACCACCAATAAAGTTGCCGTGAGTATCTCAACTAAAGGATAGTGCCAGGATATCTTAGTCTTGCAAAAGGCACATTTACCTCTCAACAAGACATAGCTTACTAAGGGTAAGTTATGATACCATTTTAGTGGTGTTTTACAGTTAGGACACTTAGAGGGAGGAATTATTATTGACTCACCCTGAGGTATTCTATAAATGACTACATTGAGAAAACTTCCTAAAATTAAACCAAAGAGGAAGATTAACAGATAATTCATCACTGCTTAAGTGCCTCAATTTTCCGTGTTTTGTTTTTTGATTCTTTCATATTCATCTTTGGCCTCTTGAAGAAATGGGAGAGCTTTTATAAAGATTCCCCAGATAGGAGCGAAATTTTGCCCAATTTCGATAATTTCAATGCATATCCTTGCTCTTCAGGAGTGCCGTAATGAACAATGTATCCATAAATGGGTATTTTCCCAATATCTGGGAGTTCTAATTCCAAGAATATGAGTTTTTTATCTTTGGGAAAGCTTTTCGTAGTGGATACAAAGAGCCCCTTCCAGGAAACATTAGTAACTTGGTATTCTTGGGGATCACCTGGGAAATAGGCTTTAAGATTTTTAAAAAATCTGGGAAATCGTCTTTTCTTCATCATGATTTTTCTCCAAACTTTTTATAATAGCAGGTATTCTATCTGCTACATCCTTAGCAGTATATCCAAAGGGTCCATAGGTTTGGCTTAAAAGTTGTCCCGAAGCTCCATGAAGGTATACACTTAGGGCTGAGGCCTGTAAGGGCGAATAACCCTGGGAAATAAAGGCCCCAATAAGACCCGTTAGAACATCTCCTGTTCCTCCCTGAGAAAGTCCAGGCTCATCAATGCTTGAGACATATATATCTCCAGAGGGAGTTCCTATAAGGGTATGGGGCCCCTTTAAGACCACCACCCCATTTGCTAACTCGGTGAGCCTTTTAAGTGCTGTGAGGGGATCCCGTAAAAGTTCCCTTACCTCAGTATTTAACAACCTGCTTGCCTCTCCTGGGTGGGGAGTTAATACCAATTCTGTTTTAATCCTCTTCAGAATTAGTGGCTCTTTTGCTAACAGAGTAAGGGCATCCGCATCTATAACCACTGGCAAGTGGATCTCGGGTAGAAGTTCAAAAAGAAGGCGCTGAATTTCCTCTCCTAAACCTAATCCAGGTCCTATTACTAAAACTTTTTTACCTTTCAAATTTTCTAGAATAACCTCCAAGGCTTTGTAAGATACCTCTCCTTTACTTTCAGGTAGACCTAAAGTTAAGATTTCGGGTAAAAGACTACAATAGACAGGTTGAAGACTTTGGGTGGAGGCAAGTGTCACAAGCCCTGCTCCCCCTCTCAAAGCACCAAGGGCAGTTAAATAACCTGCTCCGCTCTTACCTTGACTTCCTGCCAAGATTAAAAGGTGCCCTGCCTTGCCTTTGTGATAAAATCCCTTTCTGGGGCGATACATTTCTCTTACAGTTGAGGCATCTAAATAAATCCCTTTGGGAAGTAAATTTTTCTCGTTACTAAGAAATCTCCAGGGATATCCAATACTTACCACCTTTAAGGTCCCCACATATTCCTTTCCTGGATAAATAAAATGTCCAAATTTAGGACATTCAAAGGTTACTGTAAGGTCTGCCGGTAAAGCTATGCCCAATATCTGACCATTGTCCGCGGAAATTCCTGAAGGAAGGTCTACGGCTACCACCTTTAAAGACTCATTTTTTCGTAAATCCTTAAGAAAAGAAATAACTTCGTAAAAAATACCTTCAAGGGGGCGTTTAAGCCCAGTTCCAAAAAGGGCATCTATCAGGAGAGTGGGCTTCTTGTGATACATGTATTCATGAAATTCTTCCAGGGTTTTTAGAGTGAAAAGGGGCACCTCGAGTTTTCTAAGGAGTTGAAGATTTCTAAGGGCTTCACCTCTGTATCTTTCCTCTTCGGTAAAGAGGAGCACCTCTACCTCATATCCCCAATTCCAAAGATGGCGGGCACACACAAAACCATCTCCACCATTGTTACCAGGACCTGAGAGAACTGTTACTAGGGAAAAGTGCTCTTTTGGGAAAAATTCCCTTACAACTTGCGCGACTCCTAAGCCAGCTCTTTCCATAAGTATTTCTGGAAGAAGTCCATATTCTTCCATTACATATTTATCTAATCTTTGGATTCCCTCGGAGGTTGTTACATAAAGGGGCATAATTACCCTTCTCCCCAGAGATATACTATAGCTATAGCATAGTTATGGTCGTGAGAAAGAGAAAGATAGATTTTTTTTCCACCCAAATTTTTGAAGACTTCTAAGGCTTTTCCAGAGAGTTTCAGTTCAGGATGTCTTTGATTTCTATATCTATGAAGGGAAATTTCTTTTAGTCTAAAGGGAGAGTATCCTCCAACCGCCTTGTAAAAGGCCTCTTTTACAGCAAAGGCAGAGGCAAGGGAATAAAAGGGCTCTTTTTTACTATGGGCGTAGGCGATTTCCTCCTCGGTAAATACCCTACTTAAAAACTTATCTTTGTATTCCAGATAGATTCTTTTAAGGCGAGGCACATATACAAGATCAATCCCGACCCCAACTGGGTTCATCTCTCTATTTTTGAGGATAGTTCATCAATTAAAGCAATTCTTCTGGCGTGACGTCCACCCTCAAATTCCGTAGATAAAAAGGCTTTAACTATCTCTACTGCCAGGCCATCACCAATAAGTCTTCCCCCAAGAACTAACACATTAGCATCATTGTGTTTCCTTGCCATAGTGGCAGAAAAGGGTTCATGACAGAGGGCCGCTCTAATCTTAGGAAAACGATTGGCAAAGATACTCATTCCAATCCCTGTTCCACACAGGAGAATACCTCTTTCCGCTTCCCCTTGAAGTAGTTTTTCTATGGCTTTAAAGGCAAATTCAGGATAATCAACAGAAACTGAAGAATAAGTCCCTACATCTAGGATCTCATAGCCCTCGTTTTGAAGATAATCTTTGATTTTCTCCTTTAAGAAAAACCCTGCATGATCAGAGGCTATAACAATTTTCATAGCTTAGCTCCTATGATAAATCTTAGGATTCCCATTTTTTGAAAAGAATACAGGCATTAGTGCCTCCAAAACCAAAGGCATTGGAAAGAGCTACCTTTATATTCATTACTCTTGCGGTATTGGGAACATAATCAAGATCGCATTCGGGATCAGGGTTTTCATAATTAATAGTTGGAGGGACTATCCCAGTTTCTAAGGCTTTGACTGTCAATACCGCTTCTAAACCTCCAGCACCTCCTAAAAGATGTCCAGTCATGGATTTAGTAGAGGAGACTAAAAGTTTATAAGCATGTGCTCCAAATACCTTTTTTATGGCCTTAGTTTCCGCAACATCATTGAGAGGGGTGCTTGTGCCATGGGCATTAATGTAATCTACTTCCTCAGGTTTAATGTTTGCGGAAAGCAAGGCCAATTCCATACATTTAGCTGCTCCCTCGCCTTCTGGAGAAGGAGCTGTCATGTGATAGGCATCCGCATTAGCACCATATCCCAGAACTTCCGCATATATTTTGGCTCCTCTCCTCAAGGCATGTCCCAGTTCCTCCAAGATTAAGATACCACATCCCTCCGCGATAACAAAACCATCTCTTTGGGCATCAAAGGGTCTGCTTGCCCTTTCAGGCTCATTGTTTCTCGTGGATAAAGCCTTCATTACAGAAAATCCTGCCACGGTGAGAGGTGTAATTAGGGCCTCTGTGCCTCCGCAAATCACAACCTTAGCTATTCCCTCCTTAATGAGTCTAAAGGCTTCCCCTATAGCGTGATTTCCTGCCGCACAGGCGGTGCATATTGCCATGTTTGGTCCCTTTGCACCATACAATATGGCTACTTGACCTGCGGCCATATTGGGAATTATCATAGGAATGAAAAAGGGAGTTATGCGTTTGTAACCCCGTTCATCAAATATCCTGGTGTAATACTCAACCTGGCCAACCCCTCCCATTCCTACACCAATTACAACTCCTACTTCTTCTCCAAGGTCATTCTTAGGAAGTTTGGCATCCTCTAAAGCCATGTCTGTAGCTGCAATAGCATACTGAATAAAGGTATCCACTCGAGATACTAATTTTGAAGACATGAACTCTTCAGGCTTGAAATTTTTGACCTCACCGGCAATCTGGCTGGGAAGATTAGAGGCATCAAATTTAGTAATTTTGGTAATTCCTGACTTGCCAGAGATAATTCCCCTCCAAGTTTCCTCCACTCCAATACCAAGAGGTGAGATAGCTCCGAGACCGGTAACTACTACTCTCTTTTCCACCAGATATTACCCCACCTTTGATTTTATATAATCAAGCACATCCTTTACCGTTCTGAGTTTTTCCGCATCTTCATCGGGCACCTCCATGCCAAAGGCCTCTTCCATAGCCATCACCAATTCTACGAGATCTAAGGAGTCCGCACCAAGATCATCTACAAAGGAAGCTTCTGGCTTGATTTGATCCTTAGAAAGATTGAGCTTTTGGGAGATAATCTCAATCACCTTCTCTTCTACAGACATATTTCCCTCCTTTATCACACCTTTTCCCTCACTATTTACCAGATTTTTAAAAAAAGACAACTACAATTGTAGATTTATTCCAAGAAACTTCTATTAATCCTAAGGACAAAAAAATTTTTTATGATATAATAATTTTTAGTCTTAAATCAAGTTTTAAAAAGAAAAAAATTAGGAGGTGTTTTATGAAAATTGAGATAGAGGGTGCAATAATAAGATTGATTCCCGAAAGCGATAGAGAAGTTAAAGAATTGAACGCCCTTTGGGAGCTAATAGCACGGTGTGAGGAAGAAAATCGTAAATTGTTGCCCCTTGGAATGTATGTCCCGGGGAGTAGTGAGTATGCACAGTTCTATGTGGAGGGACTAAAGGCGGAGGTGAAGCCTAAGGTAGAATTGAGGAAGATTCGTTATGTCTGTATGATCTGTAATAGGATGGAGGAATATACAGAAGATAGGCCTACGCCTATTTGTTGTGGTCAACCTATGTATAGTATGGATTGATGAAGCTTTTAGGATTTTTTAGAAAGTAGTTTTTCCTTGAATTTATTATTCAGCTTGAATGCCCAGGCTAAGACTAAAGCAACTGCTTGATACAATTCAGGAGGGATGGGTTTATTGATTTCTAATCTATATAATTCTTTTACTAATTGAGCATCTTCCTTTATTGGTATGCCATGTTCTCTTGCAATTTTTAAGATTAATTCCGCTAAGGTGCCCTTACCTTTGGCTATTACCTCTGGAATTCCCTTTTCAGGTTGATAACTTAGGGCAACCGCTATTTTTTCTTCCTTCATTCTGGTTTACTTTCGCATAGTATTTGTTATAATATATACTATAATTGCTCAAAAATTAGTATAAAGATTTTTAATTAAGGAGGGTTTTATGAAGCTTACCCTTTCAGTAATCAAGGCAGATATTGGAGGTTTTGTAGGACATTCTTCGGTGCATTCTGAGGTCCTAAATCGTGTAAAAGAGGTAGCTCTTGAAGGTCGCGACAGTGGACTTCTTAAGGATGTCTCAGTTATTTCCTGTGGTGATGACATAGCTCTGGTGATGACCCATACACGGGGGTTAGATTCCACGGAGGTTCATGAGTTAGCCTGGAATGCCTTCAAAGAGGGAACCGAAGTGGCTAAAAAATTGAAAATGTATGGAGCGGGGCAAGATCTTTTGACTGATGCCTTTTCTGGAAATGTGAAGGGAATGGGCCCCGGGGTTGCAGAAATGGAATTTGAAGAGAGAAAGAGTGAGCCTGTTATTGTCTTTTTTGCGGATAAGACCTCTCCCAGTGCTTGGAATTTACCCCTTTATGAGATGTTTGCCGATCCTATGAATACCGCAGGACTTGTTATTGATCCCTCCATGCATGAGGGTTTCATCTTTGAGGTTATGGATGTTTATAGCGGAATGAGTATACAACTTAAGACTCCGGAGGAACTCTATGACCTCATGGTGTTCATTGGAGCAACCAGTAGGTATTGTGTAAGGGCGGTTTACCGTAAAAAGGATGGAGAAATTGGAGCGGTAGCTTCAACTCAAAAGCTCTCTTTAATGGCTGGAAGATATGTAGGAAAGGATGATCCTGTTTTAATAGTGAGGTGTCAAAGTGGTTTCCCTGCAGTAGGTGAGGTGCTTGAGCCCTTTGCCCGTCCCTGGTTCGTCGAGGGTTGGATGAGAGGGTCTCATACTGGACCTCTTATGCCTGTTTCCTTTGCTCAGGCAAAACCCACGCGCTTTGACGGGCCACCAAGGGTCATTGCGGCAGGTTATCAGATTTGCGAGGGACATCTTATTGGACCAGTGGATCTCTTTGACGATCCAGCCTTTGATCATGCCAGAATGGATGCCAGCCACATGGCTAACTACCTCCGTCGACAAGGCATCTTTGAGCCCCACAGACTCCCTCCTGAAGAAATGGAATATACAACCTTACCTAAGGTGCTGGAAAAACTAAAAGATAGATTTAAATTAGTGGATACAGGCAAACCAAAATTTATTACTGAGGGCGAAGTAGCGGAATAATGCATCTTCCCCATTATAATTTAGTCTTTGACCCTAAGGATCTCACCCTTGAAGATACCTTTTCCTTTGCCTGTCATAAAGATATAGTCTGCTTCAACCGATGTTGTTATGATGTTAAATTAGTGCTTTCCCCTTATGATTTGTTGAGATTAAGAACGGCCTTAAATCTTACTACCGAGGAATTTTTGGAAAGATACGGGGAATTTTATATTGGAGAGGTAACACAATTGCCTATAATTTCCGTAAATATGAATCCCTACGATTACTCCTGTCCCTTTTTAAATGTGAAAGAAGGTTGTGAAGTATACCCCCACAGGCCTGCTTCTTGTAGAACCTATCCCCTTGCCAGGTATTTTGCGGAAAGTGAGAGTGGCGATAGAATAGAACTTTACAAAATCATCAGAGAAACACACTGTAAAGGACATTATGAAAATAGACCTATCCAAGTAAAGGATTTCATCAAAGAACAGGGGCTTGAGATCTATCATTATTACAATGACTTATGGGGAGAGATTGTTCTAAAGCGACAAAAGTTTGCCCACATCCCTCTTACCGGTGAGCTTTTGGATCTGATATATGTTCTGGCATACGATTTAGACGCTTTGAGAGAATTTATCAAAGCTAAGGAACTCCCCTTTTTTCAAGAAGAGGACTTAGCCAAGGATTCGGAAGGGCTTTTACAGAAAGCTTTAATAATTATCAGAGACAAAATTATTACTGAGGAAAACCTAAACTGGTGATATGAAATTAAGGCCTCGCCTTCAAGAGGAAATTAATGTCATTCCCTTAGTAGATATTGTTTTAGTGATACTTATAATCTTTATGATCACTGCTCCCCTTTTAACCTCAGGTTTGGAGGTAGAACTACCTAAAACAAAGGATTCTCCAATTACTCAGAAAGAAAATAAACCTCTTAAAATTACTATCACTGAAAAGGGAGAGATTAAGATTAACGGTCAGGTAATTCCCTTAGAGAGGCTTTCACGCTGGCTTGCAGAGGCAAAGCGAAACAAGCTTGTAGAGGAAGTCCAAATAGAGGCTGACCGAAGAGCCCTATATGAAATTGTGGCCAAGGTTTTATCAGAAGTTAAAAGAGCTGGTTTTACTCATATTGGATTGTTAACCCTACCAGATAATTAAAGGCATTACTGTAGCGAAATTATAATGAAATTTTTATCGCTTTCCCTCTCCTTTGCTATAAATTTTCTTATCTTCACAACTTTACTCCTAAGCCTCACCTTCACTATGAGACCAAGAGAAAACATCAAAATCACCCTCATCGAAATTCCCTCTATCCCTGCGGAACTTGCCAGACCTAATTCTATAACTGAACCTACTAAATCTACTCCTTTACCTGAGGTTGAAATGAAAACCTCTGTAAAGAGACAAATCCCATTCCCTAAAAGTTATAACGAGGAAGAATCCCTTTTGCAGGAGAGATTAAATAGGCTTAAGGGAAGTAGAAAAATCAAAGATATCCCCGAGGATGAGAGCAGTTTTCTAAGAGATAAATTAGCCCACTTAGAGAAGAGGAGGGGGGGAGAAAAGAAACATGAGGAAGCGCAGGCTCTCATGGGAGGATCTAAGTCCCAGACTCCGCCATCGGCAGCAGATGAAAAACTCTCAGAGGAGTATCTCTTTCTGATCAAAAGAAAGTTTCAGAACCACTTTGAGATTCCCATCTATCTAAGGAACAAGAAAAATCTCTTTGCTCTGGTTGAGTTAGAGATTAGTTCCACAGGAGTAATAAGGAAAATAACCTATCTTAAAAAAGGGGAAGACCCTCAGTTTAATCAAGCTGTAGAACGATGTTTAATTGCGGTAAATCCATTGCCCGTAGATAGAGAAATGAGACTACGGATAGAGTTTCGTGCTGAAGGGGGTATTTTAGTTAATTAGGATATACTTCTTAATAAATTCCTCTTCAGGGAGAGGTCTATCAAAATAGAAGCCTTGAACTAAGTCGCAACCCATGATATCAAGGACTTTTACTTGCTCATAGGTTTCCACTCCTTCTGCTAAAACCTTAGCGGAGAGAATGTGACCAAGATCAATGATGATCTTTACTAATCCCTGCTCTTTACTGCCCTGAAGTATATCCTTAGTAAAGGAGTAATCGATTTTGAGATAGCTAATAGGGAAGGATCTTAAGTAAGACATATTACTGTAACCTGTGCCAAAATCATCCAGGGCTAATTTAATCATAGGATACGCTGTAACTAATTCGGAGATTATGTTTAGGGCAAGATCTGGCTCCTTCATTAAACCTCTTTCAGTTATCTCTAAAACAAGAGGTGCCTTTAATTCGTTAAGGGCTGGTGCAACCTCTTTCCAGAAGTTACGATCTAAAAGGGTTTCTGGGTAAAGATTTAATCCTAAGGAGAAATTAAAGTGATTGATCTTTTGGACAATAGTTTGAATTGCCCAAATCTCAAAATCTCTTCGATAGGGAGATTTTTCAAGAACTTCTATAAACATCCCAGGGGGGATAATCCTACCATCCGGAGTTCTTATTCTTACCAGGGCCTCTGCTCCAGCTAAGTTTAGAGTGGTGGTATAAAAGTAGGGCTGAAAATAGAAGACAAAATAATTTTTAGATAGAGCCTCTTCAATTAAAGACTCAACCTCTAAGGTCTTTTGAACTTGTATTTCCATGGTTTTTCCATAGAATTTGGTAACCCCTGGCCCTTCCTTCTGAGCAAAATTTAAGGCTACTTTAGCTTTTTGATAGAGCTCCTCCATATTTGTCCCATCTTGGGGATAAACAGACATCCCAAGGTTGAATTTTAGTGGAACTTTTGCTATAGAGGCAAAGATTTTCTTTAAACGATAAAGAAGTAGGCCTAAATATTTAGGAATATCCTCGTGTTCTTCCATGAAGATAAGTATTAGGAACTCATCTGCAGAAACACGCGCTAAAAGGTCTTCACTTTTAGACAGATCTCTCAGAAGATCCTTTAGAGCCGTAGCAAGCTTCCTTAGTATCTCATCTCCTGTGTCAAAACCATAATACTCGTTAATATAAGAGAACTGATAGATGTCAATGACCACCACTAAGGCCCAGTTCTTTGAAAGAGGAAGAATCCTATTTATGAGCATGCTAAGACCCTTTAAATTGTAACAACCTGTAAGCACATCTGTGTGGTGTAATTTTTCAATACTTTCCGTTAGGGCTAATTCAAGATTGATGTCTCTGCCTATGGCCACAATGTGGAGTTTATCACTGGATAGGTGGGCAGGTAACAGTTTAAGATTTAAATATATATTTTCTCCACTTTTTTTTAGTAAGGTGTAGACACCACTATGACTTACGCCACTTCTAAGCAAATCCAAAACTTCTGGAGTAAGGATTTGTTGTTTAACAGATATATCATCTAATGTTCTATTCAAAATCTCCTCTTCTTCATAACCAGTAAGTATTTTCACGATAGGATTTACATAGAGGATCTTACCTTGATCATTTAAAACAAATAACCATAAATCTGAATTTTCTATACTAAGATTTAAAATATAGTAAACAATATCTCTATCTATTTTCTCTAGAGCATATTCTATATTTTCTTTGAGTTTCTGGAAAAGCATCTCAGCTTCTTCAGTAAAGAAGTGCGGCTCTGAGGAATTGATATTCAGGATTGCTCTTAGGCATCCTTTGACAAAAATGGGGATTGCTACACTGGAGAGGTATTTTCCTTTTAAATTGCCCCCTCTAAAGTCTACACTATCTAGATTACCTCTGCTATCGAGATCTATGGAAATTTCTTCCTCTCGGAAAGCTTTAGCTATTAAGTTTCTACATTCTGGGAGATTAGGATCTAAGGAGATGGAAGTTTTGCTTAGATAGTCACTTTCATAACCATAGTAAAATTTGGGAATTACTTTTTTAGAATCCCAGTCCGGTATACCGATCCAAACAAATCTAAAGCCTAAATCTTCAACTAAACTTTTGCAGATTTGTTGGTAGAGTTCCTCCTCTGTTTTAGCTTGCATAATAATTCTATTGATAATCAATAAAAACTTAACATAAAATTCCCAAAGCTTTGAAGAAGATAGTTCATAGCCGTGCAATAAGTAGAGATTCTTTCCAGAACTTTGGAATTTTCTAATTCTTCCTCTGAAGTGAAGGAACTCCCCTTTAGGTGTAGTGAAGGTTAATTCGATATAGCTGGGTGGTCTCTTTAGTAGTAACTTCTTCAGATTATTAAAACTCTCGTAAGTCAAAAGCTCTTTGAGGTGGCATTGCTTTAGGTCACATTCAAGTATTTCTCCGATATTTTTGTTGTGTTTTAGGACAGTAAAATTCTCATCAAATATTAGCGATAGGGGTAAGTCCTTCATAGACATTTTTAATTAACCTCTTTAATAAGCCAATTCAAATTTTCAACCAGAACTCTATTTGCTTCTTCGTTTCCGATGGTAATTCTTAGGGCAGTGGGGAATCCATAAGCCTTAAGAGGTCTAAGGATTATACCCCTTTTAAGTAGGCCTTCGTAAATTAAAGAACATTGCTTGCCAAAGTCAACCATAAGGAAATTAGCTTGGGAGGGATAAACTTTAAATCCAAGCTCCTTTAATGCCCTTGTGAGATAGGCCCTTTCTTTTTTAACTAAGTTAACATAATTTTCCGCATACTCTCTATCCTTTAGCGAGGCAAGCCCAGCCTTAACTGCTAATATATTAACATTAAAGGGTTGTCTTACCTTATTTAAGGTATTGATTATTTCCCTTGGTCCCATGCCATAACCGAGCCTTAATCCAGCAAGTCCAAAGGCTTTGGAAAAGGTTCTGAGGATTAATACCTGATAGCCTGCTCTAAAAAATTCTATACCCTGTGGAACTTCGGGATCTTCAATAAAGTCTCCATAGGCCTCATCTATCACCAAGAGAATTTCCTTGGGTAAAGCTTTCAAGAGGTTTTCCCAAATCTCCTTGGGGTGAACTTGACCCGTAGGATTGTGAGGGTGATCAATAAAAATAGCCTTTACCTTAGGGGTGATAGAGTCTATTATAGCTACAAAATCGTGATTGAGGTTTTTATCAAGTGGTATCTTAATTACCCTAACTCCGTATATCTCTGCAAATTTCTCATACATCAAAAAGGAAGGGGTGCTAATGATAATCTCATCTTCAGGATTTAGATAGGCCTTAAAGATGAACTCTATGACCTCATTAGAGCCATTGCCGAGGATAATCTCCTCTGGAGAGATATTCCACTTTTCTGCTATGGAAGTTCTGAGGGATAAATAGCTTGCTTCGGGATAAAGATGGATCTCTTGTAAGGCCTCAGCAAGCACAGAGATTACCTTTGGTGAGGGACCTAAGGGATTTTCATTAGAATTGAGTTTATAGATAGGCCCATCCAGTTGAAGCTCTTTTTTTAATTCCTCTAAGGTTTTACCAGGAGGATAGGGCTTTATATTCTTTAACCATGGTTTCTCATTCATTAAAAGCCTAATTTAGCAAGTTCCAAGGTTTTGTCAATCTGCTTTTGCAATTCTGGTGATAGGCCCTCAATTTTGACTGAAAGAAACCCCTTCACAATAAGAGAGGTTGCCTCTTCTTCGGTTAGTCCTCTTGCCATAAGATATTCAACCTCTTCTCTGGCAATCTTACCCACTGCTGCTTCATGGGTCAATTCCACGTCGGAATAATAGCTGTCAAGTTCAGGGATAGCCATCATAAGCCCCTCATCACTTAACATAAGCCCTTGGCACTCTAAATGTCCCTTTACTTTGGGAGCTTTAGCTACAATTTTACCTCTGGCAATGTTTTTTCCCCCATAGACTACATTACGAGAAATTATCTCTGTTCGGGTATCTTCCCCTTCAAGATATACTTCACTCCCGAGATCTATATGGGAGTCTTTGTGATTGACGATGATACTTATAAAGGAGGCTGTAGCCGAGGGCCCAAGAAGCCTGCAGACTGGTGCGGATTGGATGCTTTTTACCGGGAATAAACTAACATAGGTAGAGATGTATGTGCCCCCTTCTTCAACGAGGATTCCTGTTCTTGGGCGAACCGCTATGTTTTCGGCCCACATGTGCACCATAGTAAAGGTTAACTTACCTCCTCTTTTTACATAAAATTCAGAAATTCCAATATGTAAGGCAGACCCAATGTTAGGATGAACGGAACAAGAAGTTACTAAATTAAGTTCTGCTCCTTCTTCTACAATTACTATGTTGTGCACCTTTTGAGCTATATTGTCAGTGCGAATGTAGAGGCAGGTCTGCACGGGATAAATAAGTTTATGATTAGGTAGCACCCTGATGAAATATCCGTCATCGAGGTCCTCGGCGGTAGCCTTCGTAAATTCGTCCTTTTCCGGAGAAAGAGCCTTCCAAAAATAATCCCCTATACGATCAAAGGTCTTTAGAGCTTTTGAAATAGGCATAATTTCAAGGCCTTCAACCTTTCTTTTACAAAGAATAGGTTTGGCATCTATCTGAACATATTCTCCTTCATGGGGTAGCTTTTCGTCCAGACCAAGTAGTTTTAGTCTTTCCTGCTCCTCAGGGGAGAGCCCTGAAAGATCCTCGGGAATCTGAGCCTCCTTTGCAGATTTAAAGGATTTGATGTCTAACAGATGTTCTGCCATAAAAGCTCCTCCTTTCTAAAATTCGCATCTTTTTAGACATTGTTGACAACCTTCGTAGCCAAATTTTTGAATGCCTTCAAAGATTTCTAAGGGATTTCCTTTACAGTAGATTTCTCCATTCATAATTACATAACCTAAATCTGCAGGCACATACTGAAGAATAAAGCCCGTATGAGTAATGATGAGTCCACTTTTGGTTCTTTTCCGGTGAAGATCCTTTTGGAGTAATTTCCTTATCATTTGTCCGATGAGATGAATGTTTTCTAAATCAACCCCTGATTCAGGTTCATCAAGAAGCACGAGCTGGGGATCCTGAATCAAAAGTTGCAAGAGTTCACTCTTTTTTAGTTCTCCTCCCGAAAACCCCTTATTTAATTCCCTTCCCAGAAAACCTTCAAATTGAAAGGCCCGCGCCAATTCTTCAATCTTTGCCCCATTTTCCTTGGAAATAAGTTTAAGAATTTCCCTTACCTTTACCCCCTTTATAGTGGGTGGTCTTTGAAACATAATGCCGATACCTTTCTTGGCTCTTTCATAGGGAGGCATTTTTGTTATATCCTCTCCTTTAAATAGAATCTGACCATGCTTCACCTTATAGGTAGGAAAACCCATAATGGTCATGAGTAGAGAGGTCTTTCCCGAGCCGTTTCTCCCAAAGATTATGTGGGTCTCTCCAAGGGGTATAGTAAGGTTTATACCCCTTAAGACCTCTCTTCCCTCTACCTCTACCCACAAGTCTTTTACTTCCAAAAGATTTTCTACCATAGCAAAACCTCCCTATGTCATGTAGGTGATTATTTTACACTAAGATATTCATTTACCCATTTATTCCCCTTGTAGTGTTTGTGTCTCATATATAGTTAAGTTATAACCTTTTTTCCCAAAAAAGAAGCCCTTGAAAAATTTTTTTCAATTTCTAAACTTTAAGAAAAATTGTATGGGTGAAATCCTATGGTGAGGAAGGAGGTTATTTGGGAAGGGGGTGCGCCCCTAATTCTTGAGACTGGAGTTTATGCTAAGCTTGCGGAATCTGCTGTGGTGGTTAGACAAGGGGAAACCGCAGTTTTGGTATGTGTCTGCGTAAGTGATAAACCCTTAGAAAATGTAGATTTTTTACCCCTTTCGGTTGACTATCGAGAGCAAAGTTCCGCCTGGGGCAAAATTCCAGGGGGTTTTATTAAAAGGGAAGGTAAGCCCTCTGATCGGGAAGTTCTGGTTTCACGAGTGATTGATCGCTCCCTTCGTCCCCTTTTTCCAGAGGGCTTTAACTTTGAAGTAGTTCTCACTGCGCTAACTCTCTCCGCAGATGATAAATACGATCCTGATGTCTTAGCTATTCTTGGAGCTTCCGCCAGCCTCTCTTTATCCTCCATACCCTTTGATGGACCTATTGCAGGCCTACGAGTGGCTAAAGTTGATGGAAAGGTAATTCTTAATCCTACCTATGAGGAAAGACAAAGAGCAGAGTATGATTTGATTGTCGCGGTATCCAAGGATTCTATAGTCATGGTAGAGGGGGGTGGAAAGGAAATTACCGAAGAGGAGCTATTAAAGGCCCTATACTTGGCCCTTGAAAAGGCTCAACCCCTTATAAAGGCACAGGAAGAGTTGGTCCAAAATTGGGGAAAAGCTAAAAATCCTTTTCCTTCGCCCCTTGAGGATATAGAGCTCAGGAAGAGATTAGAAGGGATGGCCAAGGATAAAATTTTAAGGGCTTTGGAGATTGCAGATAAGATAGAGAGGAGGGCTCTACTAAATCAGATCTTGGAGGAAATACTGGGAGTATTTACCGAGGACCAAAAATATAGGGTTTCATTCCTATACAAAAATCTTCTGCAGAGACTAATGAAAGAAAAGCTTTTTGATACTGGAAGACGAGTTGATGGAAGAGGGCCTGAGGACATTAGGCCCATATCCATAGAGGTTCATCCCTTTGAGAGGCCCCATGGTTCCGCAATTTTTACCCGGGGACAAACTCAAGTTTTTGCTACAGTGACCCTTGGTTCCAGTGAATCCGCTCAATTAGTAGAGACTATCTTTGAAGGAGAGACTTTTAAAAGGTTTATGCTTCATTATAATTTTCCACCCTTTTGCACAGGGGATGCTAAACCTTGGGGTCCACCCCGTAGAAGGGAAATAGGTCATGGAGCCCTTGCAGAGAGAGCCTTAGAGCCTCTAATTCCACCAGAGGATGTCTTTCCCTATATCGTAAGAGTGGTGGCAAATGTCTTAGAATCAAACGGCTCCTCTTCTATGGCTACAGTCTGTGCAAGTTCGCTTGCCCTCTTTGATGCAGGAGTTCCCTTACCAAAGCATGTAGCAGGAATCGCTATGGGGCTTGTTACCTTAGGGGATAAATATATCATCCTTACCGATATACTTGGAGATGAGGATCAGTTAGGAGATATGGACTTTAAGGTGGCAGGAACAAAAGAGGGTATAACCAGCGTTCAAATGGACATCAAGATCAAAGGTCTTAAGAAGGAAATTTTAGCAGAGGCCTTAGAGAGGGCTAAATCTGCAAGATTGGCTATTCTTGAGAAGATGTATGAGGCAATCAAAGAGCCTCGGGCAGAGCTTTCACCCTATGCTCCTAAAATTGAAATAATAACTGTGCCTGAAGATAAAGCCTATCTGATTATTGGGCCTGGTGGCAAAACCGTTAAGGAGTTAAAGGAGAGAACAGGGACTTCCATATGGGTTTTGGAGGGCGGAAGAGTTTCTATATCCGCTTCGAGCAAAGAAGCTCTGGAGTGGGCTAAGAGAGAAATTTTAGCTCTGATTGCCCAAGTAGAAGTAGGTAACATATATGAGGGAAGAATAACTCGTATTGAGCCTTACGGTCTTTTTGTTGAGGTGCTGCCTGGAAAGATTGGTCTTCTCCATGTGTCTAAGATGGAGTCTCCACCAAAGGATTTAAGAGCAACTTACAAAGTAGGAGATCGAATACAAGTAAAGGTATTAGAAATAGATGAGCAGGGAAGGCCAAAGCTTACCACTATAATGGGTGAACAGGCAAGTGGACCTTTATTATAGTCAGGTCAAAGAAACCTTTTCTTACTTACAAAGGATAGCTCCCTTTGAGCCTGAGATTATTGTTACTCTTGGCACAGGACTTTCCAATTTTGCGGAAGCTATTGAAAAAATAGAGATTATTCCCTATAAAGAGATTCCCCACTTTCCCCTTTCTACTGTTGAGACTCACCGGGGCGAATTAATTTTTGGCATCTTTGGTGGTAAAAGATTGGCTTTACTCAGAGGACGCTTTCACTACTACGAGGGCTACAGCGCAAAGGAGATAACCTTTCCCATTAGGGTTTTGAGTCTCTTTAAACCTAAGCTTTATCTGGTCTCCAATGCCTCGGGAGGTCTAAACTTATCCTTTCAATCGGGAGATTTAATGCTAATAAGGGATCACATAAACCTTATACCTGATAATCCCCTAAGGGGAGTTAATTACGATGAATGGGGGCTTAGGTTTCCCGATATGTCAGAGGCCTATGATCAAGCGCTGAGAGACTTTTTTAAAGAGGTTGCCAAGGAGTTAGGGGAAGAGATTAGAGAGGGGGTTTATGTGGCGGTGCCAGGTCCAAGTCTTGAAACTCCTGCGGAGACGAGATTTTTGCGTCTAATAGGTGCAGATGCGGTAGGTATGTCTACAGTTCCAGAGGTCATTGTAGCAGTGCATGCAGGGCTTAAAGTGCTTGGTATATCGGTTATTTCTAATGTGAATGACCCTGATAATTTTAAACCTATTTTCTTTGAAGAAGTAGTAGAAGTGGCTCAAAGGGCAGAGAGGCGCCTAACTAAGCTAATAAAGGGTTTTCTTGAAAGATTGACGATATAACAAAAAATTTTTAAGAGGTTCCTTATATGGGCAAACTTTTAATAAGTTACACACCCTTTGAAATAAGGGTTGGTCTGGTAGAGGATCAAACCTTAGTGGAATTTAATGTGGAGAGAAACTCAGAGAAAAGTCTTGTGGGAAATATATATAAAGGAAAGGTAGTAAAGATTGTGCCCGGTATAAACTCTGCCTTTTTAGATTTAGGTTTAGAGAGAACGGCCTTTTTGTTTGGAGATGATTTAGTGCCCTCAGGGGATATTGAGTGGGGAAGGGAAGTTGCTCCATCCAATCTTCAGGAAATCCTGAAAGAGGGTCAGGAGATTTTGGTGCAGGTTACCAAGGAGCCTATAGGCCAGAAGGGAGCAAGGGTTTCTACTAATCTTACCTTACCAGGTCATTATCTGGTTTTTCTACCCTATTTTCAGCATGTTGGCATTTCCAAGAAGATTAAAGAGGAATCGCAGAGGCAGGCATTAAGGGAGATAGTTGAAAGATTGAGACCTCCAGAGACTGGCTGGATTATAAGGACAGTGGCGGTAGAGGCAGATGAAGAGGCTCTGAAACGGGAGATGGAGTTTCTCCTTTGTCTCTGGGAAGAGATAAAAGAAAAGTCAAAAAAACTAAAGGCTCCAGCCCTCGTATACGAAGATTTAAACATTGCCTTTCGTGCAATACGAGATCTCTTTACCAAGGAAATTTCTTCCATAATTGTTGATGATCGTGAGTTTTATCAAAGGCTTCAAGAGTTTCTTGAGAGATACTTTCCAGAGTTTTTACCTCAACTTGAGCTCTACGAAGGTAGAGAGGATCTCTTTTATGTTCACGGTTTTCAAGTGGATGTAAAAAAGTTATTAGCCAGAAAGATTTGGCTCAAATCTGGAGGTTTTATTGTGATTGAACCCTGTGAGGCCTTTACCGCCATTGATGTTAATACGGGAAAATATTTAGGAGAGCAAGAGCTCGAAGAAACTATATTAAAGATAAATTTAGAGGCAGCCCAGGAAATAGCCTATCAGCTACGTCTGAGAAACATCGGAGGTCTGATTGTTATAGACTTCATTGACATGGAAGATCCCAAGCATCAGGAGCTGGTCTTAGAGACTTTAAAAAGCGCCCTAAAGAAGGACAAAGCTAAACACAGTTTTCTTCCTATTACCGCCTTTGGACTACTTCAAATGACTCGGGAGAGAAAAAGAGATTCCCTTTATGAAATCTTTTATGAGACCTGTCCCTTTTGTGGAGGCGAGGGGAAAATTAAGAGTAAGAGAACTTTATATTATGAGATCTTGCGAAAGATTATTAGGATGGGCCCCCACTTGAAGAATAAAAAACTGGAGATAGAAGTTCATCCCCATCTTACCGAGATGATTGGAGAGGAGATTTACTATCTTGAAGATTTAGAGAAGAGATTTAATTTTAAGGCGGTTTTGAAGTCTAATCAGGAGCTTTTACCCTGGGAATATAAATTCCATCTTGTCACAAGCTCTACAAGAGGAGGTAAAGTAGTTGAAGTTTCCAGCCATCTTTCTTGATAGGGATGGAACTATAAATGAAGAAATGGGCTATCTTAACCACATCTCCCGATTGAGAATTTTAAGGGGAGTTCCTCAGGCATTGAAAAGACTTCAAGAAGCTGGTTTTAAGCTCTTTGTGGTAACTAATCAAAGTGGTCCTGCTAGAGGATACTTTCCGGAGGAAGTTGTCCATCAAATAAATAGGGAAATAGGGAGACGCCTTAGGCGTAAGGGAGTAGTTATTGAGAATTTTTTTGTTTGTTTTCATCATCCTCAGGAAGAGTGTTCCTGTAGAAAACCTAAAACGGGTCTTCTGGAAAGGGCTTTTGCTATGTATCCCATAGATAAAGATAAATCCTATGTCATAGGAGATAGGCTTAATGATGTAGAGCTTGCCAAGAGGGCAGGTCTAAAGGGTATCTTGGTTTTAACAGGCTATGGAAGAGGGGAAGCGGAATATCTCTTACCTCAGAGTAAAGTTAAGCCTGATTTTATTGCCAGAGACCTTCCAGAGGCAGTTACTTTTATACTTGCAGATACTAAAGCCACCCCTTAGCTTTGCGCCTCCTAATCGTCAAACTTTCAGCCTTAGGCGATGTAATTCAAACCCTACCCGCAATAGCTCTTTTGAAGAAAGAATGGCCCTTTGTGAAAATTGATTGGGTTGTGGAAGAAAGAAATGGTGCACTTTTAATAGCTCATCCCTTTGTAAGTAATACCCTCCTCTTTAAAAGGGAGCTTTTTACTAAACCCAAAGAGTTTGCTTTTTTTCTGAGAAAGTTACGTTCAGAAAAATATACCGCGGTAGTTGATTTTCAGGGACTTTTTAAGAGTGCCTTTCTTGTTCTTTTCTCAAAAGCTCAATATAAAATTGGTTTTGCTAATCACCGAGAGGGAAGCCCCCTTTTTTACAATGTAAAACTAAGGCCCTATGATCCTGACCTTCATGCGGTAAGAAGATATTTACTTCTTGCCAGAAAGACTATATCCTATCTTACCTTTGGTAAAGAGATAGAGGTAGAGGTTGAAAGGGAGATACCTCGAGAGATACCGCTCCCGGAGAAAAGACCTCCTATGGAATTTCCCAAACCCTATATGCTTTTAGTTGCAGGAGCTCGTTGGGAAACCAAAATATGGCCCTATTCTCACTGGGAGACCCTTTTAAAACTAACTGAAGATCAAAGAAAGAACTTAGACTTTTACTTTATTGGTGCAAAGACAGAAGAAGCCTTAAGAAGGTTTGCCGAAACCATGTCGGAAAGATATACAGGGGTCTTTTCTCTGGTGGGAAAATTAGATCTACCGGAACTTGTGTATGTGATTAAGAGAAGTGAAGGAGTTATAACCATTGATACCGGACCAATGCATCTGGCAAGTTTACTAAATAAACCTATTTTAGCTCTCTTTGGTCCCACTTCTCCCCAAAGAACAGGTCCCTGGAGCGAGAGATTCATAACCTTGACCGCAAAGCTTCCCTGTCAACCTTGCTTCAAAAGAAAATGCAAATCTCTATCTTGTATGATTTCCCTTTCTCCGGAACAAGTAGTAGAGGAACTATCTAATTTAAGGGTTTAAATAGCTAACATCAATTTCCATAGTCATTAACTATTTACCTTAGAGGAAGTGTCAGAGGCGAAGGGAGAAAATTCAAGTTTTAATGTAGCTATAGCAGACCCTGAGCTACTAATCCATGGTGCTTGCAGGGGCTAACGCTTTTTTCTGGGTTCGGGCCTTCATATAAAAAATTAGCGCTGCCAAACAAAACTTTCTCTCCTTGGGAGCTCTGTCAAGATTCAAACTTTAAATTCTGTCAAACAATTGACTAAGAAAACTTTTCCCGTTCTCAAGAAAGGGGGAAAAAATTTCCCAAGTCTCTGATTTTTTGGGGATGCTTTCTAATATTTTAGAGGGGAGTTTTAGGGGAGGGGTAACTTATGGATTGAGTTTTTAAAGTTGGCATCTTTTTTGAAATAAAATCGTAATAAGGAGGATACCCATGAGAGAGTTAAGGATTAATCCTCAGGTTGGGTTGCTTGAGGCCCTGGAGGCAGGGCAACTTTTAGATAGAAGGCTGACCGCTACCACAAACAACCTGGCAAATATAGATACTCCTGGCTATAAGAGAGATGGGGTTACCTTTCATGAGGTGTTGATGAGAAAGATTGGTCCTCGTTATCATAAGGCCTTTAAAGAGAGTTATTATTATGTAGATACCCAGCAGGGGTATCTCGAGCCCACCCAGAATCCCTTAAATTTTTCTATCGTAGGTGAGGGATTCTTTAAGGTCCAAACTCCTCAGGGAGTTGCCTATACTCGGGCAGGGAACTTTACCTTAGATAGAGATAGGCGCCTTGTTACACCGCAAGGTTATCCAGTGTTAGCTAATGGAGCTCCTGTGGTTCTTGACCCTGGTATGGCCGTTGAGGGTTTAGTTACTCTGGAGAATTTAAAGCTAAGGGTTTCGCCGGAGGGTATTTTATCTATAGATGGAACCGAGATTGCAAGGCTTGATGTGGTGACCTTTGACGACTTCACTAAGTTGAAAAAGGTTGGAGAAAATCTCTATATATCCGAGGGCGCTCAGGAGGTCATGGCTATAAATTATGAAATCAAACAGGGATTTGTGGAGAAGTCTAATGTTGATCCTATAAGGGAAATGGTTACCCTGATTGAGATTCAGAGGGCCTTTGAGTCAGTGCAGAAGAGTATCAGTGGTTTAGATGAAGCAACAGAGAAATTGATAGATACTACAAGGAGGTAGAGGCAATGATAAGAGGTTTATGGAGTGCAGCCACAGGAATGCAAGCCCAACAGCTTCAGCTTGATACCATAGCTAACAATCTCGCTAATGTGACCACCCCAGGTTTTAAAAAGAGTAGGGTAGAGTTTGAGGATCTCTTTTATCAGAGTCTTAAGTTGGCAGGAGCTTTAACTGCGGATGGAGTTCAAACGCCAGTGGGTATGCAAGTAGGCCTTGGAGTAAGACCAGTTGCTATCTCTAAGCTTTTTACTCAGGGTGAGTATCAACTGACCCATCAAGAGCTTGACTGGGCAATTGAAGGAAGGGGCTTTTTTAGGGTAGTTATGGGCGGGGAGGAGTTTTACACTCGAGCTGGTAACTTTAAACTCGATCGAGACGGATACATAGTGACACCCGATGGGGCAAGGCTTCAGCCTGAATTTGCTGTGCCAACAGGAACCGCAAGAATTGAAGTGACCCCCGATGGAGTTATAACTGCCTTAGATCCAACCGGACAGGTTTTGGCTCAGGCCCAGTTACTAATATACGATTTTCCAAACCCTGCAGGTCTATATGCTGTGGGAAGAAATCTCTTTAGAGCTACTCCTGCCGCAGGAGATGTGATTGAGGGTAACCCCGGTCAGGGAGGTTTTGGAACTATTGCTCAGGGATATTTAGAGATGTCTAATGTGGATATAGTAGAGGAAATGGTAAAAATGATCATTACTCAAAGGGCCTACGAATCAAACTCTAAAGGAGTTCTTACTGCGGATCAATTACTGGAAATGGCAAATAATCTTAAGAGGTAATGGCCTATGAAAATTTTACTTCTCTTAATCCCATTTTTGCTGGTATTTAGTGATTTAGGCCTTGCTAATTACTATGAGGAAAGGGATTACAGAGAGATTTTTTTGCAGGAGATTAGAAGCGCCTTAAAGGATCTCTCAGGCGAGATTTTTTTAGAAAGGTTTAGAGTGGAAACCTCTGAAAGGGCTGTGCCTAAGGGAACCCCTTATAAATTTGAGTGGATAGGGAAACCAAAGGCTGGTTCTAATTTCGCTCTTTTAATCTTTCAAGTGAAGGGAACAGAAAATAGAATCTTGAGACTTTGGGGTTATGTGGAGGTAAAGGTCCCAGTGGTGACTCTTAAAAAAGATGTAGGTCCTAAGACGGTGCTTACAGAGGATGAAATAGAGATGGAGGTCAAAGCACTTTCCCGCTTACCTCATGATGTGTTTTTTAGGCGTGAGGAAGTCTTGGGTAAAGAGACAAGAATGGGCCTTAAAGCAGGAACAGTTCTAAGGAGTTCCTACTTAACTTTACCTACCTTAGTTAAAAGGAATCAAGAAGTGGAGATAATAGCTAAGGGTCAGGCCTTTATGGTAAAGGCAAAGGGAGTGGCCTTACAAAATGGGCGGCTATCGGAGTTTATAAAGGTGAAGAATTTAAGTAGTCAGAGGGTAATACAGGCTAAGGTAGTAGCGGAAGGTATAGTGGAGGTGAGCTTCTGATGAAGGGAATTTTACTTCCCCTTGGTATGATTACTATGTTAGTCCTTTGTGGGTGCTGGGAATTTGATCCTAAGACCCCTCCACCTCCGCCACCACCTCCGAAAGTGGATTTTCCCGAGCCAATTATACCTACTTTGCCGAGTAAGGGTTCGCTGTTCAGAGAAGGAGCAAGTATTTTTGCCTTTGCGGACAATAGGGCAAGATTTGTTGGAGATATTCTTACTATCAAGATTGTAGAAACCTATCAGACTTCAAATAATGTGAAACAAGGGAGTGGTAAGACGAGTTCTATAAAGGCGGGTATAAATCGGCTCCTGGGCTATGAGAATCAACTTGAAAAGACCTTGCCCTTGCCCACAGGATTTGACCCAACTAAGCTTGTAGATGCAGGTATTACCTCAAGCACCTCTGGACTGGGGCAAATCCAGAGAGAAAGCAGGATTGTGGCTACAATATCTGCTCGAGTTGTCGAAGTTTTGCCTAATGGGAATTTAGTTGTGCAGGGCGTGCGAAGCATTAAAAGAAACCGAGATCTCGAATACATAACTATTACAGGAATTGTTAGACCCCAGGACATAGAGGCGGATAACTCTGTGGTCTCTACTAAGCTTTCGGACCTATATGTGGAGTATAGTGGCAAGGGACCAGCTAGTGAGGCAGCAAGTGGCCCAGGAATTTTAACCAGACTATTACAGCTGTTTTGGCTCTTTTAATTAAAAGTCAAAGAAGGGGGTGAAATTATGAGAGCCTTTATGAGAACAGTTAAGAAGGTTTTTATTTTAACACTTCTCTTCTGTTTGAGTCTCTTTGGCTTGGTGCATTTTGTTTTTACTAAAATTTAAAGGTAGAGGCCTTCCATGAGAGTCAGAGTTAGTGCTTACTTGTATTACATTTTATTGGCCCTATTATTTACGCTTTTAACTCCAGTGGTTGGTTTATCGGTGCGATTAAAGGATATTATGGACATAGAGGGTGTGCGGGGTAACTATTTGGTGGGCTATGGTTTGGTGGTGGGGCTAAAGGGCACTGGAGATGGGGATCAGACCAAGTTTACCGTGCAATCGGTAGTGAATATGTTAGAGAAGTTTGGCATCAGGGTGCCCAAGGAGCAGGTGAAACTAAAGAATGTGGCTGCGGTTCTGGTGACTGCCTATCTTCCTCCTTATGTGAAGCCGGGGCAGAGGGTGGACGTGCAGGTCTCGGCCCTGGGAGATGCTAAGAATTTGCAAGGGGGCACCTTATTAATGACACCTTTGATGGGACCTGATGGCAAGGTTTATGCCTTAGCTCAAGGACCAGTTTCCATTGGAGGCTTTGCCGTGGCTGGAGCAGGAGCGCAGGCTCAAGTTAATCACCCTACGGTGGGAAAGGTGCCCAATGGAGCTATCATTGAAAGAGAGGTTCCCATGGAAGACCTAAATTCCCTGGAGAAAGTCACGATCTCTTTAAAAACAGAGGATTTTTCAACTACTGTGCAGGCAAGTGAAGCCATCAATAATTACTTGAGGAAAAGAGTTGCTAATCCTGTAGACATGAAGACTATTGAGCTTCGTGTGCCTGAAAATTATAGAGGTAGGGTTGTTGCCCTTTTGGGAGAGATAGGAAACATAGCTATTAAGCCCGATGTTCCAGCCAGAGTAGTTATAGATGAGAAAACTGGCACAGTGATAATTGGTGAAAATGTGCGTATTTCCAGGGTTGCGGTGGCTCATGGAAATTTAAGCGTAGAGGTAAGAGAAACTCCGGAGGTAGTTCAACCGTTACCCTTTGGAAGAGGGGAAACTGTAGTTGTGCCAAGAACAGAGGTAGCTGCTAAAGAGGAAAGGGCACGAATTGTGGTTCTTGAGGAGGGAGCTACCTTAGGAGAGTTGATTAGAGCTCTAAATGCAGTGGGAGCTACCGCAAGGGAACTTATAGCGGTCTTACAGGCTATTAAGGCTGCCGGAGCCCTACATGCGGATTTAATTATTATTTAGAGGGAGTAAAAAGTCAATGAAGGTAGATAGTTATACCCTTCATTTTCAAAACTTAACTCAAATAAGGGAACTTGCTAAGAGAGATCCTCAACTTGCATTGAAAAAACTTTGTGCGGAGTTTGAGTCTCTGCTGTGGTATGAAATTTTAAAAGGATTGGACAGAGGGGATATTAAAAGCGGTTTTTTCCCTGAGACCTTAGAGCGAAGAATATTTCAGGACTACCTATATCAGGAGATTGCAAGAAGAGTCTCCGGAAGAGAGGGAGGCTTGGGAGATTACCTAAGAAAGAACTTAGAGAAAAGCCCCTATTTTAAGAACAAACTTTTTAAAGCCGAAAATAGATAAAGGAGGCATCTTTTTATGGTAAGAAGGGAACTTTTGGAACTTAAAAGAGTTTTAGAAGAGGAAAGAAGTGCCTTGATTAAGGGAGCAGCGGATGAAATCCTCAAGTGGTCCGCTTACAAAGTTAGACTACTTCACTTACTTCAACAGGGTGATCTTAGTTCAGAAGAGTTAGAAATTTTAAAAGAACTTAGAGAGAAGAATGAGCAAAATCGCAAGATAATTGAAGCTGGATTAAGTTTTATTGAGGAAGCCTATCGTATGTTAAATAGCTTTTTTATTAATAGGGAGACCTACAATAACGAGAAAACCTTCTCAGAGGGTAGATTGATTGTTAGGAGCGCCTAACCTATGGCTGGATTATCCTCTGCTTTAAATATTGCCAAAAATGCTCTGTTAAACTTTCAGACCGCAACTTCTGTCATTTCCCACAATGTTGCTAATGTAAACAATCCAGCCTTTTCGAGACAAAAGGCTGTTGAAACCACTTATCCACCAAGTCCATCCCCGGTGGGTTCCCTTGGAGCAGGGTCTAAAATTGAAAAGATCATCCGTTACTTTGATGCCTTTTTAGAGAGAAACATAAATCTAAAAAGGATGGACTTAGGACTTTTTTCTGCAAGTGAGTCTGGACTCCGAATACTGGAGAGTCTCTTCAATGAAACCCAAGACAGCGGATTGTCCAAAATTTTGAGAGAGTTTTGGAGCTCCTGGCAGAATCTATCTAACTATCCTGAGAACCTATCTGCAAGGACCCAGGTTATTGAAACTGGAAAGCTAATTGTGGAGGCGTTCCAAGCTAAATTTCAAGGAATGAAAGATTTAGAAACTCAGATAGGCCTTAAACTGAAAGAGATAGTAGATAAAATCAATAGACTTTCTTCTCAGATTGCGGAATTAAATTTACAGGTGATTGCCAGGGAGTCTGGGGGTAGGACTGCTAACGATCTCCGAGATCAGAGAGATCGTATAGTGGGAGAACTCTCTCAGCTGGCAGGGCTTCAATACTTTGAGACTAAAGAAGGGGCTTATAATATAGTCCTTGGAAAGGGTTTTAACTTGGTTAATGTGGGTTATAGCTGGAAGCTTGAAATTTCGGGGACCGATGTTTATTGGGTGGGGTCCCAAGGAGAGAGAGTGCCTCTAACCGGCAAAGAGGTTACAAATGGAGAATTAGGAGGGTGGTTGAAGCTTTTGGAACAACTCTCCGATAGCTACAACTATGAATACGTTTCCAGCACTTCTGCCCTCTACTTGGGCGGAAGACCCTTAGGAGAGAGAGATACCTTTCAAGACCTCGGAATCTCCACAGGCACCATTGTTTTTCAGGGAAGAGACCACTTTGGCAGGGAAGTTCAGGGAAACTTCACTATCACTGGAGATAAAACTCTAAGAGAATTTTTGAATGAAATTGAAAGGGCGTATAGTTATACCGTTAGAGCTTACCTTAAAGAGGGAAGACTATTTATAGAAGATGCCTTTAGAGGCTCGGGAAGACTTGAATTTCAAATCCTTTCCGCACCCCCTCAGCTAAGTTGGGGCACCTTTGATGATCCCGCCTATCAACGAAGGGTCTTAGAGCTAAATTTAGCTGGAAAACTAAAGCTATTCGGCGAGGAACTTATAAAGGCGGTTAATGAGCTCCACACTCAAGGAGTAGGTTTAGAGTTCTTTAAGGGGGAACTGGAGGGGGCCTATCAGGCTACTCGTTATATCAAGGAACTGCCCTATTTTTTAGAACTCAATAGGTCTGGCTTTTTTTATATTTGGGTTAGAAATGATAAGGGTCAACTTAACCCGGTGAGGGTAGATCTCCATCTTCACGAGGACTCAACTATAGAGGATTTGGCTAATCAGATTAATCGAGCCCTTTCCGAGGCAGGTTATGAGACGGGCTCTAACTACCAAATTAGAGTCATAGTAAGGGGAGGAAAGCTTGTGTTTCAGGCAAAAGAGGGCTGGGCTTATGCCTTTTCCAATGACACCTCAGGAATTCTCCTCTCCACAGGAATAAATCTTTTCTTCGTGGGATTGGATCCCGCCGAGTTTCAAGTAAATCCCCTCCTTGTCAGAAAACCAGAACTTATTGCTTCTGGAAAGATGGATGTTTATGCCTTAAGAAGTAGTGAAGCCTTCTTTGGAAGCTTTAGAAGTTCGCATCCCCTTTTCAATACAGACATTAATTTTCAAATAGATAGGCTCTATGTGCGGCCAGTGGATGAGAGAGGAGAGGTTTTCCCCTACCCTCCTCTATCTATATACGAAGGTTTAACCACTACTAATGCCATAGATGGTGATCTAATTATCACCTTTAAGGATGCCCAGGGGAATCCTACCGGAGGTCCCTTAATAATTAGGGCAGGCACATCCTTTAAAGAGTTTCCAGAAATCTTAAATGGAGAAGGTGGAATAAGGGCTTATTATGAAAGGGGAATTTTGAGGTTGGAGTTAGTGACGAGCAGAGCCCCTGCTGAAGCGGTCTTCTTTGAGGTAAATTACAATGGAACAGGTTTAAATCCCCTTGTAATGTGGAATGAGACTTTAAAAGCCTACGAGATACCAATAGATTATGATGATCCCAACGATCCCGCGGATACCTTTGACACCCTGGGAGATATTTTAAGAAAACTTAACCACCTACCCTTTTTCAGGGCCTATCTTGATGAATCTCAGAGGATGGTCTTGCGATTGGAGCCTAACCAGAGCAAGGTTTTTGGCTTTGAGATAGGGGAGCGCTATGTTGGTGCAAATCCCTTAAGTAGTGACAGTTTTGTCACCTTTTTAAAGGAGCAAAACATTTTAGTTCCTTCCTTAAGATGGCAAGGGGCTAAAGAAATCTCCTATCTTTCAGGACTTGAGCCCTTGGTGAGGCCTACCCTCTATTTAGGAAAGAGCACTATTGATCCCTCTACCTCAACCTCCTATAGAGTTAAGTTTTTTGACTCTCAAGGAAATTTAGTTGCCTCAAGCCTGGTCGCACCCTCAAGTAATTTAGAAGGTTTAATCACTAATTTCGACAGCGTAAGTGGACTTAGGGCCCAGATGCTTGGCGATAATTTCTACATTTGGCTTGATAGGTCCGAGGTAGGGGCACCCTCTGGTGCAAACTACTTTGTTATTGAGATTGAGGAGGATGGCAATAGCCCCTATGAAGGAACCTGGAATCTAATCAGGACGCAAACGGGAGTTGAGGCTCTCAAATTAGGTGAAATCTCTGCTTATCTCTTTGATGAAAAGGGAAGAGCCCTTGATACCAAGGAGAGTGAGGATGGAGTAATAGATCCTTTTAGGATTGAGCTTTATAGCGGTGGCTCTCTCTTTCAAGTGCTTAGAACCATAAACAGTGTGGAAAATGCACCCTTTGCCCTATCTGCTCGACTGGATAGAGAGGGAAAGCTTATCATTGAGACTACTGGACTTTATAAAACAAAAAGTTTTGTGCTTGAGGATACACGGCCACAGCCAGAAAGTAATTTTGACTCCCTTCCTCTCATTGAAGTTAAACTCACTAAGGATTACTTGCGATATAATCAGAGAAGTAATCAATACTTCTACTTGAGTGATTATCCTGTGCCTTCTCCAAATCTTAGCTTTGGCTCTCAAACTATAACTCTAACTCTCTATACCCCAGAAGGTAATTCCCTTACTACTTCCTTTTCTTTCAATAATCCCACCTTAAATAATATTCTTACCTGGTTAAATGGTCTTGACCTGAATGGAAATGGCATCTTAGATATAGAGGCTTCCTTTGACCCCTGGGGAAGACTTAAAATTAATCTCAAAGATGGGAACTTTCAGTATTTTAGCATGGAGAGCGATGGTCAAAGTCAAAATTTCATCTCCTTCCTTTTAGCTAAACTTTCTCGGAAAGAGAGGGCCTCTGAGGGGTTAATCCACAGATTAAAGCCCTATGAATTAAAAAGGGGAGATAACAGGATAGCCCAAGCTATTGCGGACTCTGCCTTAGAAACCAGAGAGGCCTTAAATTTATCTAATCTGGAAAATTACTATGCTTCAATAACCGGGGAAGTAGGCACAGCTACTAAAGCAGTGAATGAAAGTAAGACCTTTTTACAAGATCTTTTAAGACAGCTTTCCGCTATTAAGGATAGTATTTCAGGGGTCTCCTTAGATGAAGAGATGGCAAATCTGATAAAGTATCAACAAGCCTTCACTGCCACTGCTAAGATTCTTTCCACAGTAGAAGACATGTTTGAAGCATTAATTACTGCCAAGAGGTAATTGAGGTGAGGCCCTATGAGAATAGGTATGAACACTAAATTTGGAGCCTTTCTTGCTGATCTGGAAAGACTTTCCTCTGAGATCAATACCTCCCAGCTGAAAATTTCCTCGGGGAGGAACTTTCTTCGTCCCTCTGATGATCCGCCGTCGGCGGTAGTGGCTTTGAATTATAAACAAGGTATTGCTCGTATGGAACGCTTCATGAGAGCTATAGATGAGGGATATGCCTTTTTAAAGGCTCAAGAAGCTACTTTAATGAATGTGGAGGATTTAATTTCTCGAGCAAAGATTCTTGCCTTACAGTCAGCGAATGCTAACCAAGACCTAAATGCCCGCAAAGCTACCGCCGAAGAAATTGACCATATCCTTAAGAGCCTCCTTGCGCTGGCTAATTCTCAACTGGGAGAGAAATATCTTTTTGGCGGTCAAAAAACCACAGGTTACAAACCCGGAGAAGCCCCCTTTAGATTAGAAAGAGAGACCCTGCCCGACGGTCAGATTATAGAAAGGATTACTTACCATGGGTCAGTGGAAGACTTCGAAATTGGTTATGACCGAGACATGAAGATGAGCCTTGGTGAAAGCGGACAAAGGATTTTCATGGATTCAGGAATCTTTGAGGCCCTTTTAAGTTTGAAAAGGACCTTGCTTGCCAACAACGAAATTAATTATGAGACTGAACAGTATAATATCCAAGAGATAATAGGAAAGTTAGATGCAGTTTACAACTATATAGCAGGAAAGAGAGGAAAAATCGGAGCTCAAATGGCCCATTTGGAGACCAAAAAGATTCTCTATGAGGATTTTAAAGCAACTATAGAAAGCAATCTGGGACAGATAGAAAGTGCCGATTTAGCTAAACTTGCTACCAAACTCCAAAGTCTAAGTATTGCCTATGATGCAGCTCTTAGGGCGGTTGCCATGTTTTCCGATATGAATCTGGCTAAATATCTTTAGCAATTATACCTCCGCCTAAAAGATAGTCTCCTTCGTAGAAGGCACAAATTTGTCCAGGGGTAATTCTCTTTGTAGGTTTTGCAAGTTTTATTCTCCAAAGGGAACCCTCTGGAACTATATCCGAGATCACAATCCTTTCAGTTCTATATCTTATTTGGGCACTGACCCTGTTCCATCTATCTAATGGCAGATGAAAATTTATATCCTTAACATAAAAACTTTCTCTCAGGAGTTCCTGCTCATCTCCAAGGTATAATTTATTTTCTCTTTCATCAATCCTTACTATATATAGAGGTCTACCTAAGGGGATTCTTAGGCCTTTTCTTTGACCTAAGGTGTAAAAATGAATGCCCATGTGGGTTCCGACTCTTTTTCCTCTATATATGATCTCACCTTCTCTTTCAGGCAGATACTCTCTGAGATATTCTCGAAGGGTTTTACCCTGTAGAAAGCAAACATCCTGTGATTCTTTGAATTGAAAGATATTTAATCCCTCCTCCTTCGCTAATTTAATAACTTCCTCCTTATTGGAGAAATTGCCTACAGGAAAAAGAAGCAAGGGAATTAGATCTCTCTCGATAAGGGCTAAAAAGTAAGATTGGTCTCTGGCTTTGTTAGAGGAGCTCTTCAATAAAATATAGCCCTTGTGTTCGCCCTTTGAGACATAATGCCCTGTTGCATATCCATCAACACTTATACTCTTCAGAATAAGCCTTGGAACTAAACCGAATTTGATTGTCCGGTTACAGATGGCACAGGGATTAGGGGTAAGCCCCTGGGCATAACTTCTTAGAAAATAGTCCTTTACCTCCCTCTGAAAATCCTCTCTTAAATCAATGATATGATGTTCTATGCCTATATGTTCCGCAATTTGTCTTGCCTTCTCCAATTGGGGCCTAAGCTCCTCAAAGAGTAAAAAACTAACTCCTACTATGGTTCCCTTTGGTGCATAGGTCTTCTTTAGAAGGAGGGCAGAATAGGAGCTATCTACTCCTCCACTCATGGCTATCGCAATCCTCTTCATGTCAACCATATCTTCCTTACTACAAAGGATTGTGTTTTTCTTAAAATCTATTACATTAATTAAATTATTCCACAATTTCAGATCTTACAACTAAAGGGAGGCCTATGAGGGATTTTGAAAAGTTTTGGAAGCCTTCACCTAAGGTGATTGCGGATAAAGCCCTTTACCCTGAAGAGACCATTAGAATGGTAGAGGAAAGACTGCGCTCTTGTGGATTAAGAGTATACAAAGGTTTAAAGAGAATAGACAAGGGTAGACTGGGAATTCCCATCTATTTAAGTTTGTATGATGTAGATGGGAGAAAGATTACTGGCAATTACAAGCAAATGGGTAAGGGAGTAACACCCGTTTTATCTCAAGCTAGTGCCTTAGTGGAGCTTGTAGAGCGTTTTTCCCTTTTTAGTTATTATCAGAGAGTGCCTCAGCACGGTATCCTTAGTTCCTTTAAGGAACTTGGAGATAGGGCTCTGCCCTGGGATGTTTTTATCAAATCTGTTGAAGATGAGGAGGAAGATAGCCTCAGGAAATTTGCCTTGGAAATCCTCAAAGAAATACCCTTTTACTTTGTTCCAGCTCTTGAGGTGTATACCAGAGAGACAAAATACATTCCCTTTCATTGGTTTTGGGTCCTTTATGAATACAATGGTTCTGCTGGAGGAAATACCTATCCTGAGGCTTCAGTTCAAGCCATCTGCGAATTAATAGAGAGACACACCAATGCCCTCTCAATCAGAAGTCAAAAGCCTATGCCTTCTATACTCAGGACTTCCATAAAAGGGGAAGCGGAACAACTTCTGAGTTGTTTTGAAAGGCTTGATATAAAGCTCTGGATTCGAGATATGACCTTTGGGATGCCCGTGCCTACAATAGCAGTGATGGCCCTTGATCCCTCAACCTTTCCCCATAGAAGTGAGATAGTTTACGCTGCAGGCACTGGCACTTCTCCCGAAAGAGCTCTGATTAGAGCCCTGACTGAAGTAGCTCAATTGGCTGGAGATTTTGATACCGAGGGAAAATACGTAGAAAGTGGACTTCCCAAATTTGCAACTCTTGAAGAGGCCTCCCTGGTTTTAAGACATGAGGGAGAAATAGCCTTAGAGGCTCTACCAAATATATATAGGGGTGATCATGTGGAGGAATTAATTTTACTTGCTCAAGCCTTAAAAGAGAGAGATTGGGTAGTCTACCTAATAGATATAGAAGAGGAGAGCCTTAAACTGCCTGCGGTTTATGCCATTATTCCTGGTATACTCTTTAGGGAGCGCACAAGAATTCCACTTCTTTTCCAAATTTGTAGAGTGATGCCGTTATATTTACCTCCCGAAAAAAATAAAGAGATTCTGGAAGAGATTTTAAAAGAAGTGGACCATAGATATTATGTTTGGGGATATTATGGAAATGTGTTAAAAGAGCTTGGGGAATTTGATGAGGCTATCAAAGCTTATGAAAGGGCCCTTCAGTGCATTACCCCTGAGAATGATAAAGTAGCCCTTTACACTAACTTAGCGGATGCCTATTTTAGAAAGGGGCACTGGGATAGCTGTATAGAGATGTGTGAGAAAGCCCTGTCCATTGAAGAAGTAGCGGAGGTCTATAATTTACTTGGTAGAGCCCTTTATAAAAGGGGTGATTACTTTTTAGCGCTTAAGACCTTTATGAGAGCAACGGAGCTTAATCCCGCCTCTGCTATCGACTATGCTAATATAGGATATTGCTTAAAAAATTTGAATATGCTATCTTCCGCAGAGGTTTTCTTTGTAAAAGCCTTAACATTGGATCCTGAGTTAGTTATGGCTAAAAAGGGGCTTGAATACTGTGAAGCCTTTTTGCACAGTAAAAACTAAGTCCTCAGGTGGAGGATAATTATGATGAAAAAGGGATTATTTTTGAAGTTTTCTCCTGATATAGTGGAAAAGCCCATAGTTTATCGTTTAGTCAAGGATTTTAATCTGATTTTTAATATTCTTAAAGCTACTATAACCCCCGGTAAAGAGGGGATTATGATTCTTGAATTGATGGGTGAAAGGGAAAATTTGGAAAAGGGCCTAAATTTTCTCACACAAGAGGGGGTAGAGATTCAACCCTTAGGTCAACAGGTATTTAAAAATGAGGATAAGTGCATCCACTGTGGTGCTTGCACGGCGGTGTGTCCCACTAGTGCACTGTTTGTGGATAGAAAAACTTTTAGGGTTATTTATGATCCCGATAGGTGCACTGCCTGTGCCTTTTGTGTTTCCGCTTGTATTACAAAGGCTATGGAAATTCACATCCATAGTGAGGTCCTATAAAATTTAAATTGATTGGAGACTCAACACAACAAGGGGAGGCCAATCTTTATGAGAGTTTTAATTTCTGATTCTCTTTCCGAAGAAGGCTTGGAGATACTCAGCAATGCTGGCCTTGAGGTGATTTATAAACCAGGTTTAACTTTACAGGAACTGATGAAGGAAATTGAAGAAGTAGAAGCTCTTATAATTCGCAGTGGCACTAAAGTCACCAAAGAGGTAATTGAGAGGGCTAAGAATCTTAGGGTAATTGGAAGAGCGGGAACGGGTCTTGACAATGTAGATCTTCAAAGTGCCAATGAAAAGGGAATTGTGGTTATGAATGTTCCTGGAGGAAATACTTTATCTGCTGCGGAGCATACCTTAGCTCTACTTTTTGCCTTAGCAAGAAAAATTCCCCAAGCCAACAACTCGGTAAAGGATGGAAAGTGGGAGAGAAAAAAGTTTATGGGGGTAGAATTAAATGGAAAGGTCTTGGGAATAATTGGATTAGGACGAATAGGAAGTATTGTAGCGGAAAGGGCTCTGGCTTTAAAGATGCAGGTTATTGCCTATGATCCCTTTGTTTCGCCTGATTTGGCAAGCAAAATGGGGGTAGAGCTCGTAAGTTTAGAGGAACTATATAGTAGGGCGGATTTTATTACTTTGCACACTCCACTTACCAAGGAGACCTATCACTTACTTGATGAAGCCGCCTTTGCCAAGATGAAAAGGGGAGTTTATATCATAAATTGTGCCCGAGGAGGTATCATCGATGAAGAGGCCCTTTATAGAGCTTTGATTTCAGGGAAAGTAGCAGGAGCAGCCTTGGATGTCTTTGAAAAAGAACCACCAGATCCGGAGCATCCTTTGATTAAGCTCGAAAATGTAATTGTAACCCCTCATTTAGGAGCCTCTACGATCGAAGCTCAAAGGGTAGTAGCGATTGAGATAGCAAAGCAAGTGGTAGATTATCTTATTCATGGAGTGGTGCGCAATGCAGTGAATGTTCCTTCCATTAGTGCAGAGGCCCTACGGATTCTACAACCAGTTTTAAAACTGGCTGAAAAAATTGGCTTACTATCCGCTCAAATTGCGGAGGGAGCTATTCAGGAGTTGGAAATAGTCTACAAAGGGGAATTAGCTAAGATTGACACTAAACCAGTAACCCTGTCCTTGGTTAAAGGTTTACTAACTCCCTTTCTCAAGGAAGATGTCAATTATGTGAATGCCCTCTTTAGAGCCAAAGATAGAAATATCAAAATTACTGAGGCAAAAACTGAGGAAACCGAAGATTTTACCTCTCTTATAAGTCTTAGGATAAAGCATACTCATGGTGAAACCTTAGTAGAGGGCACTCTTTTTGGTAAAAAAGAGCCAAGAATTGTGCGCATTAACGGATTTAGATTAGATGCTTTACCTGAGGGATATATGCTCTATATTTTTAATGATGATAAACCAGGGGTTATTGGAAAGATCGGCACCATTTTGGGTAGACATCAATTAAACATATCGCGCATGCATGTAGGTCAAGATCCCATGAAAAGGAGAAATATAATCCTATTGAGTTTAGACCAACCCCCCACGCCTGAGGCCTTAGCGGAATTAAGAAATGAAGAAGCAGTTTATTTAGTAAAACCCTTAGAACTATGAGTTTTAGAACTAAGCTTAGAGAACATACCTTAGAAGAGATCAGAGACCTTTTAACCTCCTTAGGAGAGCCCTCCTATCGGGGGGATCAGATTTACCAATGGCTTACCCGCAAAGTGGCTCTATCTTTCATGGAGATGACCGATATCCCGAAGAGTTTGCGATTAAAGCTTGAAGACCATTTCGATCTGAGCCTACCCTCAGTTGTTGATCTTCAAAGCGATGATGAGGGCACCACAAAATTTGCTGTTAGACTTGAAGATGGAGAGATTATAGAGAGCGTGCTAATCCCCGAAAGAGATCACTATACCCTTTGTGTATCTACTCAAGTTGGATGTGCCTTTGGTTGTAAGTTTTGTCTGACAGGCAAAAGTGGATTTAAGCGAGATCTGAGCGTAGGAGAAATTCTTGCCCAAGTGGTCATAGCTAAAAGATTTTTAAAACTAAAAGGAGAATCTCTACCTTTACGAAATATCGTATTTATGGGAATGGGTGAACCCTTAGCTAACTATAAGAATTTAGTAAAAGTTCTTAAGATTCTTGAAGACAAGAGGGGATTTAATTTTTCTCGTAAAAGACTTACCGTTTCAACAGTTGGTTTAGTGCGAGAACTAAGGGCTTTAGCTAAGGAGTTCCCCACAGCCTTAGCTCTCTCTTTGCATGCACCTAATGATGAACTGCGAAGGCAACTTATGCCCATAGCCAAAAAATACTCCCTTTCTGAATTAATTGAAATCATAAAAACCTTTCCCAGAGTAAAAAAGGGAAGGATAACCATTGAGTATCTGTTAATAAAGGATGTGAATGATTCCCTTCGGGAGGCGGAGGAACTCTATAGACTTTTGCGAGGGTTACCCGTTAAAATAAATTTGATTCCCTTTAATCCTCATCCAGATATTCCCTTTGAGAGACCCAGTGAAGAGATTATTTATAATTTTCAAAGATACTTACTTTCAAAGGGAATGCTAACCACTCTCAGGAAAAGCAAAGGGGTCAAGATCAGTGCGGGATGTGGTCAATTAAGGAGAAGATTGGAAGGAGAGCTTTTAACTCCAAACCCCATCTATTTTGAAGCTACACTGAGGGCAGAGGCCTTCTCTTAAATTATTCTTAATCACCGCATAACCATATCTTTCAATGACAAGGGCATTACACTTAGGACAAAAGGTATTTTCTGTCTCATTTCCCGGAACATTGCCAATGTATAGGTAATAAAGTCCCTCCTCTTTACCAATGAAATAGGCTTTTTGCAGGGTCTCTATGGGAGTATAAGGTTTATGAAGCATCTTAAAGTGAGGGTAAAATCGGGAAATATGCCAAGGAGTTTCTGGCCCTAACTCGTCCCTAATAAATCTGGCTATGTTTCTTAGTTCCTCTTCATCGTCATTTTCGCCGGGAATGATCAAGGTGGTTATCTCCAACCAGATCTGAGATTCTTTTATATACCTTAGGTTTTCTAAAACAGGTTTAAGCTTAGCCTTACAAAACCTTTGATAAAACCCCTCAGTAAAGGCCTTCAAATCTACATTAATACCGTGGAGATAGGGTTTAATCAGCTCAATGGCTTCCTTAGTCATGTAACCATTTGAAACAAAGACATTTTTAAGGCCTTCTTTAACCGCAAGTTTGGCACAATCTAAGGCAAATTCAAAAAATACAGTAGGCTCCGTATATGTATAGGAGATGCTTTTGGAGTTTGATTGTAAAGTAGCCTTAAGGATGTCCTTGGGGGTTAGAGGTCTTCCAGGGATATCCTGAGGATATAAATGAGGGTATTGCGAGATTTCAAAATTTTGACAAAAGGAACATCTAAAGTTACAACCTATGGTGGCAATAGAGTAGGAAGAACTTCCAGGTAAGAAATGATAGAGAGGTTTTTTTTCGATGGGATCTACATGCTGAGCAATAACTTTTCCATATACCAAGGTATAAAGAACTCCCTCTTCATTTTGTCTAACACCACAAAGCCCCCTCTTACCTGGTGGAATAATACAGTAGTGATTACAGAGATGACAGCGAACTTTGTTTTCTTCTAAGGTTTTATAAAGTAAAGCCAATTTCATGGGACTACCTTAAGAGAGAAAATATATTTCAATTTAAGACTTTTAAAACAGATAGTCAAGATTAAAATATTAACTTGAAATTTTTGCTTACGGTTTTAAATTTTTATTAAATTAAAATTTTTAAAAGGAGGTAGATATGTTAAAGCAGGAATTGGAGAAAGCGCTTAACGAGCAGTTGAAGTGGGAATTATATTCTGGTTATCTATATTTAGCGATGTCTGCCTATTTTGAAGATCAAGGATTAGAGGGATTTGCTCACTGGATGAAGGCCCAAACCGCGGAAGAATACATGCATGCTATGAAGTTTTACAAATACATTTTTGAAAGAGATGGAAGGGTTATATTAGAGGAAATCCCTGCACCACCATATACCTGGGATAGCCCAGAGGCAGTTTTTGAACATGCTTACAAACACGAACAGGAGGTAACGGACAGAATTAACAAGTTGATGAGTTTAGCAAAAAAGCATGAAGATTATGCTACCGAGAATTTTCTCCAGTGGTTTGTGGAGGAACAGGTGGAGGAGGAGGCATCCTTTAAGGCCATTCTTAACAAGCTAAAACTAATAAAGGGTGATCCTCAAGCACTTTTCTATTTAGATAATGAACTTGCTCAAAGACCCCTTGACTTAAATTTACTAATGACTCAAGTCTAAGTGTGGTATAATTTTAAAACAAACTATGACCTATCCAATTAAAATCGGAAGATTTAAAAGGGGAGAAGAAGTTTTTTATGGATATCTCTTGGGAGAGGAGGTTGTTTGTATAGATGGGACTTCCAAGGAAAGGATGTTTTTAAGGGATATTAAAATACTTGCACCTTGTATTCCCACTAAAATTATTGGTGTAGGTCTTAACTATAGGGATCATGCGGAGGAATTGAAAATGGCTCTTCCGCAGGAACCATTGATTTTTCTTAAACCCCCAACTGCAGTTATAGGTCCTGAAGAGAGTATAGTTCTTCCACCCGAAAGTAAAGAGGTTCATTATGAAGGAGAACTGGCTGTAGTGATAGGCCAAAAGTTATATAGACCCTATACTTATGATGAGGTAGAAAAGGCTATACTTGGTTATACTTGTTTTAATGATGTCACCGCAAGAGATCTTCAACGCAGGGACATTCAGTGGACTCGGAGTAAGTCCTTTAATACCTTTGCCCCAATAGGTCCTTTCATTGTAAAGGGAATTGATCCCCAAAATTTGCGTATAGAGACGAGACTTAATGGTAAAATAGTTCAGAGTTCGCACACTAAGCAGATGATATTTAAGCCGATAGAGCTCATTTTTTACATTTCCCAGATAATGACTCTTTTACCAGGGGATGTAATAGCTACGGGAACACCTTCTGGAGTTGGGCCTCTTAAGGCGGGAGATGTAGTGGAAGTTGAGATCGAACACATAGGAGTCTTAAGAAACAGTGTAGAATCCTTAGAAGGGGAAAGGTTATGAAAAGGGGGAAAGTCATAGCCCTTTCAATCAGTAGAGAGAAAGGAGTGCCCAAAGAAAATGTTTCTCAGGTGAAAGTGATTGAAAATTATGGCATTGAAGGAGATGCTCATGCTGGTTCGTGGCATCGTCAGGTAAGTTTTCTTGATGTCTATACCTTAGAGTGGATGAAAGATCTCATTGGAAGGCCTCTTGCCTATGGAGAGTTAGCAGAAAACGTGACCACTGACTTAGACCTATCTCAAGTTAAAGTTGGGGATAAAATTATAGCAGGTGAGTGTCTATTTGAGGTTACCCAGATAGGAAAAAAGTGTCATCATGGATGTGCTATTTTTGAGAGGGTAGGTAAATGTGAAATGAGAAATAGAGGAGTTTTTACCAAGGTTATAAAGGGAGGTATAATAAAAGTGGGGGATATAATAGAACTTATTAAAGGAAGAAAAGATGAAGCCAAATAATTTTGTGCCTCGGCTTATAGCTTGGGAGCTTACCCGGACCTGTAATCTTGATTGTATCCATTGTAGGGCCTCTGCCTCAAGGGGCACCTATGAAGGAGAACTTACTACAGATGAGGTTTTTCGGATCTTGGAGGAGATTAGGGAGGTTGGACAACCTATCATTATTTTAACTGGGGGAGAACCATTACTTCGCAAAGACCTTTTGGAGATAGCCCAAAGGGCAACTACCTTAGGGTTGAAACCCGTTCTTGCAACGAATGGCACATTACTTACAAAAGAGCTTGCTTTAGAATTAAAGAGAGTAGGCATTTCCAGGGTTAGTATTAGTCTTGATGGGGCAGAGGCTAAAACTCATGATGATTTCAGAAAGATGCCTGGAGCCTTTGAAGGGGCATTAAGAGGTATCAACATTCTAAGAGAGGTGGGGCTTTCCTTTCAAATAAATACCACTATTACAGGGGTTAATGCAGAAGAGTTACCCAAGGTCCATCAGTTAGCAAAGGATCTTGGAGCAGAGGCCCATCACATATTCTTATTAGTGCCTGTAGGAAGGGGCAAAGATCTTGGGCAAGATGGGCTCTCTCCCGAAAAGTATGAAGCCCTTCTTCACTGGTTTTATGAGCAAAGAGAGAGATCGGGGCTTCATCTTAAGGCAACTTGTGCTCCTCACTATTATAGAATTTTGCGGGAAAGGGCTAAAGCGGAGGGAAAGGAAGTAACCTATGAAACCTTTGGTCTTGATGCAGTTACAAGAGGTTGCCTTGCAGGAACCGGCTTTTGCTTCATATCTCATCAAGGAGTAGTTCAAACCTGTGGATACTTAGAGATACCCTGTGGAGATCTCCGGAAAAATTCCTTTAGAGAGGTATGGGAGGGCTCAGAGATATTTAACAAGTTAAGGGATTTTAAAAATTACAAGGGTAAATGCGGAAGATGTGAATATATCAGAGTTTGCGGAGGCTGTAGAGCCAGGGCTTATGAAGCAACAGGTGACTACCTTG
>JANXCE010000017.1 GCA_025059715.1 Caldimicrobium sp. | reverse complement strand
TCTCTCCTCTATAATGTATATTTTCTCCCCCTGCATAAGCTCAAAGTCTTTTATGTTTTGCTTCTCACTAACCCCTTCTCCCATCAAAGACTTAAAAAAGCTGCAAAGACTTGAAGCAATCAAAGATGCATCCCAAAGAAAAGAAGTCGCCTTTAAGCTAAGGGCCATCGAATTTCACAACTCTTTTGGCACAGAAGCCACAGTTGAAGCTTCTCTGGTATCTGTAAAGCTACCATCGAGCAGGAGTGAGAGGGACTTTTGGATTAAGTTTAAGGCGGTAGCTCCTTTTGAAATAAGGGGCGTGAAGACAGAGCTTGAGAGGGAGGGAATGGGTATGGAGAGAGGTTTAACAGGACGTTGGAAGAGGAGTTTATTGAGTATAGAGAGCTTATGAGGTATTTGATATGGTATAATACGGAGAGGGTGCATAGTGGTCTTGGGAATGTATCGCCTTTAAGGTGGATTTGTTATAAATTTAACGAGAATTCCCCTCAGTCTAAAATCATATGGACTTATACATTTTCTTGAAAGAATTTAAGAAGGATATAAAATCAATCAGAAGGAATGAGGAAAGAATGAGGGTGACTTATGAAGGCTATTATATTGGCAGGGGGTTCTGGAACAAGGCTTTGGCCACTCTCAAGGAAAAATTATCCCAAGCAGTTCTTAAGAATAACTGGAGAGGAGTCCCTATTTCAACAAACTATTAAGAGAATTTTAAAGAAATTATCTGCCTCAGATATCGTGATAATAACCAATAAAGATTATAAATTTCTTGTTCAAGAGGAGTTAAAGAATCTTGGATTAAAAACTCAGAAGGTTAACCCTCATCTTGTTTTTGAGCCCGTCAGTAGAAATACAGCCCCTGCCATAGCTTTAGCTATAAAGTATTGTTTAGATGAATTGAAGTGTAGTGGTGAAGAGATTGTATTCGTGTCTCCTTCTGACCACGTGATCCATCCCGAAGATTCCTTTGTAGAGTATCTTAGTCAAGCAGAGTTCATTGCCCAAAAGGGATATATAGTAACCTTTGGAATTGAGCCCACCGCTCCCAAAACTGGCTATGGTTACATTTTAGCAGGAGAAGCACTATTTAACGCTGGAGACATACCCATTCATAGAGTAGAAAAATTTGTGGAAAAGCCTGATCTAGAGAGAGCTTTAAGATATCTTACAGAGGGCTCCTATTACTGGAATTCTGGAATGTTTGCCTTTCAGATCAATATTATGATAGAAGAAATGATTAAACATATTCCGGAAATTGGAGAAAAACTCAACTTAAGCTATAGTAATTTTTTAGAGAGTTTTGAGGGCTTACCGGACATCTCCATAGATTATGCGGTTATGGAAAAATCTTCCAAAATAGCCATGTTACCCCTGAAGTTATACTGGAACGATGTTGGATCCTGGGATGCTATTTATGAAATATTAGAGAAGGATGTTGATGGAAATATCATTAAAGGAGAGGTTATAACCTTAGACACAAGGGATTCCATCATTTTAGGGAATAAAAGGCTTATTGCCACTATAGGTGTTGAAGATCTTGTAATCATAGAAACTGAAGATGCCCTTCTCATTGCTAAAAGGAACGAGGTCCAAAGAGTAAAGGATGTGGTTAATAGGATTAAGGCCTTAGGGAGAAAGGAAGGGGATGAACATCTTACAGCTTTTAGACCTTGGGGAAGTTATACTATTCTTGAGGAGGGACTGCGATATAAGATTAAACGATTAACTATAAACCCTAAGGAAAGATTAAGTCTTCAGAGACACTATCATCGTTCAGAACATTGGGTGGTGGTGAGGGGAACTGCCAAAGTAAGGTTAAATGAAAGGGAACTCTTCGTCACTGAAAACGAGTCAGTATATGTTCCCAAAACAGCAATCCATAGACTTGAGAATCCAGGAAGTATTCCTTTAGACATTATTGAGGTACAGATTGGAGAATATATTGCAGAAGACGATATTGAAAGATTTGAGGACAAGTACGGGCGAGAGTAACCGAGAGCTTGGTTACTCTTCTTAATCTCCTGAGAGAGTTCTTCAAGGGATAATTAGGGCATCACCTTTTTTAAGGTTTAGAATTGCTTTCGGAATGTAGCTATGGCTACCCTTCTAAACTCTTTAGTTTTTATTGTTTTAGGCAATTCTCCAAAGTCGAAATTTTCTTATTTCTGGATTAAGTCTTATACCTTTGTCTCGTATCTCGAGGAAAAATGTTTTGTTTTTACTTACGAGCTTTTGATAGGAGAGATGATTTCTATTAGGAACATTTCGGTTAACTCCTTGCGGTTGAAGGAGCTCTACAGAAAAGTTAAATTTTTAAAAAAGTTAAAATTTTACTTGAAAGGCTTGACCTTTACCTAACTACTCCTTATGGGTATGTATAATGTTTGATAGGAAGTCCCTTTTATTGGTAAATGTTTGATTAACAGCCCATACCGTTAGATACTGGGTTCTCTCCATGGCGTTTATGTTCTTTTAGTTGAAAATACGGATAACTTTTGGAGCCTCTTTAGTAAATATATGTCCTCGTAAAAAATAAGAGAATTAGCTTGGTAGAAGAGTGCTTATGAGGGAAAATTTTTAACAACAATGTAGTATAAGGCGAGAAATTTGTTATAATAAAGGTATGATACATTATGCCCTTTTGGCTTTGTTTATATCTTTTTTTACCTCCTTTATTTTAATATATTTAGCTCGGAGAGGAATTATTTTCCTTTTGAGAGATCATCTTCATGAAGGACCGCAGAGGTTTCATACAGTTCCTACTCCAAGATTAGGTGGAGTAGGAATTTTTATGGTTTTGTTTGTGGCGGTAGGGTTAGCCTATTTAAAGGGAGATGCCTTCAAAGGGGAGTTACTTCTTCTTTCCCTTTCCTCGTTGCCAGCATTTTTAGCAGGCTTGCTGGAGGATCTCCTGGGAAAGTTATCTCCCAGATTGAGATTCCTTCTAATTTGGTGCTCTGGAACAGCGGTGTTTTTTCTTTTGGGGGCTAAAATTACAAGATTGGATTTGCCCTTTGATAAGGTTTTTAATGTGCTTTTAATTTCCTATTTCTTTACAGTTTTTGCTCTTACAGGACTTTCAAATGCCATAAACATCATTGATGGTTTCAATGGTCTTGCCAGCATGGTTTCCATTATAATTTTTTTGGCTCTGGGATATGTTTCTTATAAGGTAGGAGATTATTTTATAACTACAGTTTGTCTTACAATGGTAGGTGCTCTGGCAGGGTTTTTTATTTTTAATTATCCGAACGGATTGATTTTCTTAGGAGATGGAGGAGCCTATTTGACTGGGTTCCTTATAGGGACCATCTCTGTTTTGTTGGTGAAAAGGCACCCTGAAGTCTCTGCCTGGTTTCCTTTCTTGGTATGCATATACCCAATATTTGAGACTTTATTCTCAATTTATAGGAAAAAATTTTTGAGAAAAATTTCTCCCTTCTTGCCAGATGGACTACATTTACATATGCTCATATATAAGCGCCTGACTAAATGGCTCCTTGGTCCCTCTGCGGATAAGTTGAAAAGAAATGCGGCTACTTCTCCTTTTCTTTGGATGCTTTGCCTGATAGGAGTGGCTCCTGCCTTGATGTTTTGGAATAACCCCCTGGTGCTAATTGGCTTTTCAATTTTCTTTGCCTTAATTTACCTCTATCTATACTGGAAGATTCTTATGCCCACATGGATTAGGAAAAAGTGAGTAATCAACTGAAAAAATTAATATTAGTGTGGATCTGTGGACTACTTCTTTCATGTTCTCAAAGAGAGAGCATCTCAGAGTCTGTTAGAGATCTAAAAGAGAATTTGATTGAAGAAACTAAGGTTTATCTGGCAAGTCTTCCAGTAATTAATAGATGGATTAAGCTTCCCAAACCTCCTCAAGAATTATACCGAGATACTGAGGCTAAGATAGCTACTTTAAGGGTCTCTAAAGCAAGTGATCTTTTTCCCCAAGAGTATAATGAAATTATGAAAAATTGGGAATCTGCTAAGGAAAAATATGATAGAAAACTATATAAGTCCTCAGAAAAAATTTTGCAAAGGGTGAACCGTGATGCCGGAGAGATTTTGAAAAAGATTGAAGCCCATGAAAGGGCGTTAAAGGAACAGGCATTGGCTCGTTACAAAGAGAAAGAGAGGGAACTACTGGCAAGACTCTCTAAAAATGAGGAAGAGCGCTTAAAGATTAAGTTGTATCTCTGGAAATTAAGAAATCTCATTGAGCTGGGTAGACTGGATGAATTTGAGAGAGAACTTCAGAGGACTCCTCTCTAAAAGGGGACTATCTCTTTTTTTGGCTACAGGGTGCTTTATTGGCTACATCCCCCCTTGCCCTGGCACTTATGGTGCTCTTCAAGGAGTGCTCCTCTATTGGTTGTTAAAGTCTTTCCCTATAGGATTCCAGTTTACCATAGCCTTAGGATTGACACTCATAGGAATTTGGAGTGTAGAATTTATAGTAAAGGATTCGCTTAGGAGAGATCCCGATGAAGTTATCATTGATGAAATAACAGGCTCCTACATTGCCTGTATAGGGAAGGAAAGCCTTTGGGCCTTGATGCTCTCAATAGCTGTATTTAGAATAATAGATATATTTAAACCCTTTCCTTTAAAAAAGGTAGAGAAACTAAGGGGTGGCTGGGGAGTAATGCTTGATGATATTATAGCCGGCATAACCACAAATTTTTTAGTCTATTTACTTATAAAGGCCTGGGGTAGTTAAGATAATATCTTATGCTTCTTATAACATTAAAGCCAATTTTTAGGAAAATTAGGCGTTGATAACAAGAGATTTGAATTTAGTGGAGCTGGATACCCTTTGGTTACTTTAGTCAAGTTTTTGAACCCGAGTAGTATGAGATGTTCAAGCCTTGAGAGTTAAGATGAGGGGAGCCATAATCTTCATTGGAGATGAATTAATAGCAGGGCGTATTTTAAACACTAATGCAGAATTTGCTGGTAAACTACTTTCTGCGGTTGGCCTTGAGCCCGAAGAGATAATAACTATACCTGATAGAGAAGATATCATAATTAAGACTATTAAACGATTAATATCCGAATATGATTATATTATTACATCTGGTGGCTTAGGTCCCACAGATGATGATGTTACAACTTTAGCATTAGCTAAGGCATTAAATTTGCCCTTAGTAGAGAACAAGGCTTTACTTTCCGCTATAAGAAGCACCTTGGAGTACAAAGACACCTTTGAGATGGCCAAAAGGATGGCACTCCTTCCTGAAGGAGCAGAGGTTTTAGCGGAGAACCTTAAAATCCTTGGTTTTCGCTTAAATTATCAAGAAAAGAAGTTATTCTTTTTACCTGGTGTTCCCTCTCAATTTAGGGAACTTTTAGAAAAAAGGGTGTTACCTCAGCTTTGTGAATTGAAAAACAAAGCATTCTTTCAAGAGTGTAAAGAAAGGGGAATCCTGAAGAATTTGATTTTTTTTGATCTAAATGAAACGGAGTTGAATCAATTTCTCCAAGAGGTTTCAAAAGGGACTAATCTGAGGATTGGATATTATCCTGTGATCCCCGAGGTGAAGTTAGTTCTTTTTGGCGCAAAGGAAGAAATAGAAAGATTAATGCTTCTACTTAGGGAAAGATTTTTCCTTAATCTTGTTGGAGAAGAGAGCCTTCCCTCAGTGTTAGGAAAACTCTTGACTGAGCGGGGCTATTCGCTTTCTACTGCGGAGTCTTGCACAGGAGGGATGCTTGCAAGCCTTATAACTTCTGTTTCAGGTAGTTCCCGTTACTATGAGCGAGGATTCATTACTTATTCTGCGGATAGTAAAAGGGAGCTTCTTAGGGTGAAAGAGGAGACCCTCAGAGAATTTGGAATTTATAGTCATGAAACCGCAATGGAAATGGCCGCAGGAGCTAAAAAGTTGGCGCGCTCAGATTTTGCTCTCTCCACCACTGGCATTGCAGGTCCTACAGGTGGAACCTCTGAAATTCCAGTAGGGACAGTGTTCATTGCCCTGGCAACTCATGAGGGCCTCTATTCCCTTCGCTTTCAATTTGAGGGTGAGAGAGATACTATCCAGAAGTGGGTAAGCTATACCGCCTTGGACATACTGAGGAGGTTCATCCTTTATGGTAAGAGCTTTTTTAGCTATAGATTTGCCCAGGGATATAAAGAAAGACCTTTATAATCTAAGTTTTTTACCTATCCCAGAGGGTGTGAAATTAAAATGGGTTGAGGAAGAAAACTTTCATCTTACCCTAAAATTTTTCGGAAACATTACTGAAAATTTTGTGGAAAGAATTTCTAAAGTCTGTCAAAAGGTTCTAAAGGATTGTGAGAGCTTTTTTCTCTTCTTAGATGAGATTGGATCTTTCCCAGAAAAAGGCACTCCTAAGGTTATTTGGATAGGGCTAAGGGATACTTCAGGAGGACTACATAAGATTTTAAATCCTTTGGAAAGGGCTTGGAGGGAGCTAAAAATAGAGGGGGATAGAGAAAAATTTCATCCTCATATAACAATCCTAAGGGTAAAAAGGGTGGAAAATCAGAGTAATTTAAAGGATTTTGTTGAAAAATTAAGATTAAGTGCTGAAAAGCTTAAGGGAAAAGGCTTTTTAGTGAGGGAAGTAGTTTTATTTAAGAGTGAGTTGCGCTCAACGGGCCCGATTTATACCCCTTTAGCGAGAATATCCCTTTCTGAAGAAAAATGAAAGCCCTAAGATTTGCCCTTAGATTTTGCTTTGTGTTCCTTTTTATTTTAATAGTGTTATTTATGGTAGTATACTTTTACTTAGAGGGACAGTCAGAGAGCAGAGCCTCAAAAACTCTTAATCTTACTGAGGACCTCAAGCCAGACTATGGTGATACTTTGATCATAGGCACTATTGCCGATGCTAGTCTTCTCATACCCATGCTAGCCACTGATGCCATGAGTCATAATGTAGCTCGTCATATTTTTAGAGGTATTGTAGAGTATGCTCCCGATCTCTCAATAGTGGGGGATTTGGCGGAACGCTATGAAATTTCAAGGGATCAAAAGGAGATCACCTTTTATTTAAAAAGAGGGGTAAAATGGGAAGATGGAGTAGAGGTTACCGCTTACGATGTGGAATTTGGCTTTAAGCTAATTACAAGTCCTGATATTCCTTCAAGTTACGCGAGTGATTTTTTGGAAGTCAAAGAGTTTAAAGTTCTAAATCCCTATGTTTTTAAGGTTACTTATAAAAGGCCCTTTGCCTTGGCTCTTTCCTCATGGGGCAATCTTGTAGTTTTACCAAGGCATCTACTTCAGGGTAAGGATTTAAAGTATCTTCAGGGAGTTTTTGGTAGAAAACCGGTGGGAAATGGCCCTTTTAAGCTCAAAGCTTGGGAAACTCAGAATAGAATAATTTTGGAATATAACCCCCTTTATTCTGAAGGAAGGGCCTATTTAGATAGAATCGTCTTTAGAGTAATTCCTGATCCCTCTACCCTCTTTATGGAGCTTCGTTCCTTTGGAGTAGATTGGATAACCCTCACCCCCCTTCAAAATCGAAAATTTGAAGAAGACCCAAAGATGAGGGAGAATTTCCAGATTTATCGCTATCTTGCCTTCGCCTATACTTATTTAGGATATAATCTCAGAGATCCACTATTTAAAGATAAGCGGGTTAGAAAGGCCCTTTGTCATGCTATTGACAAAAGAAAGATTGTAAATGGTGCCCTTCTGGGACAGGGTATTCCCGCTTATGGACCCTATAAACCGGATGCTTGGTTTTATAATCCTGAGATTGAGAAGAGTTGCGAATATAATCCTATTAAGGCTTTAAAGCTGTTGGAAGAGGCAGGCTATCAAAGGGGAAAAGACGGTTTTTTATACAGCAAGGAAGGAAAACCCTTTGAGTTTACCATTTTAACCAATCAAGGTAACTTAGCAAGACTTCTCACTGCCCAAATAATACAGCAGGATCTATCAAAACTCGGAATTAAGGTCCATATTCGGGTAATGGAGTGGACGACCCTTATTCATCAGTTCATAGATAAGAGGAGATTTCAAGCAGTGATCCTTGGCTGGACTACAGGACCGGATCCCGATCTCTATGATATCTTTCACTCTACAAAGGTCAAATCTCCAGGTCTTAATTTTGTTGGTTATGAAAATCCCGAAGTGGATAAACTCTTAGAAGAAGGACGATATACCTTAGATAGGGAGAAAAGAAAGTCCATATATTATAAATTTCAAAAAATCCTCGTCGAAGATCAACCCTATACTTTTCTCTATATTCCTATGAGTTTAGAGGCTATACATAGAAGATTTAGAGGTATAAAACCCTCTGCCATTGGGATTAATTATAATATAGAGAGATGGTGGGTTCCAAAGAATGAACAAAAATATGTGGTGCCTTAAGGAGGGACAAATATGGGAGATAAAATTACCTTTTTTGAGGCCAGGGATTGGGAAAGAGAGAAGTTTATAAAAGAAATAGAAAAAAAACTACTTACAGATTTTCCAGATTTACAAGTAGAGTTTGTCCCCTTACCTTTGAAAGAGGATAATGCATCTTTATACAGGGATACATCAATAGCTGTTATATATTTAAATTCATTTGTAAACGGAAAAGTAGTTGAGGCTCTTCCTAATTTAAAATATGTGCTTACCCGAACTACGGGTATGGATCAAATAGATATTGCTGCCTGTAAAAAAAGGGGAATACAGGTATCTAATGCTCCCTATTATGCCAGTGTCACTGTGGCGGAACACACCTTTGCTTTAATTTTTTCCTTGGCAAGAAAGATGAGAACCAATTTTGAAAAAATGCAGCGACTGGATTTTTCCAGAGAGGGGCTTCTGGGGTGGGATCTATATGGAAAGATCTTAGGGGTTATAGGAACAGGAAACATTGGTAGTCATCTTTGTAGAATAGGGTATGGTATTGGCATGAAAGTTATTGCTTATGATATAACCCCTTCTCGAGAACTAATAGAAAAGTACGAGGTAAACTATGTGCCTTTGGAGACCCTTCTTAGAGAAGCAGATGTGATTACAGTTATGGTCCCCTATTATGCTAAAACTCATCACCTGATAAATAAGGAAAACATAAAGCTAACTAAACCTAAAGCCATGCTTATAAATACCGCTAGAGGACCAGTAGTGGATACCGATGCTCTTATTTGGGCTCTGGAGAATGGTAGACTACAGGGAGGAGTTGCCTTAGATGTATTTGAGGGTGAAAGAGTGCTATTAGATCTTTCATATTTGAGAGAGAATTTACCCAGTGAAATTGCCCAAAGAGCACTTCTTACTCTCCATCTTTTAAGATATCCTCAAGTAATTTTTACTCCCCATATCGCCTACTTTACTGAGGAGGCTCTCAATAGGCTTGTAGAATGGATAGTGGAAGATCTTCATCATTATCTCAGATATAAGTCTAGTAGAGTACACTTTGAAAGCTATTTTTAATAAAATCCATTTATTAGTTTAATAGCCTCTTTAAAAACACTTTCTGGCTTTATTTCTACAAGGCACTTATAATGTCCTTTGGGACACTTTCGGTGGAAGCAAGGTGAGCAGACTAAGTCTAATTTAAGGACTTTGGCCTTTGGATTAAGGGGACCCGTTAATTCAGGATCAGTGGAGCCAAAAAGGGCAAGTTGAGGTATTCCTAATGCGGATCCCAAATGCATGAGCCCAGAGTCGTTAGAAACAAGAAGGGAGGTATGGTGTAAAATACCAGCTAAAAGAGGTAAATCAGTTTTTCCACAGAGATTATAGGTTGTGGATAGCCCCTCAGCGATGAGTGATCCGAGCTCCGCTTCCTTTGGACTACCTACGATTAAAACTTTGAAGCCTTCCTTATTGAATTTCTCGGCAAGCCTTTTAAAATATAGCTCTGGCCATCTTTTAGCTGGTCCATAGCTTGCACCAGGTGCGAGCACAATAAAACTTTCGCGCTTTGAATCCAAAAAGGCCTGAAGAAAAAATCGGGCCTTGACAAGCTTTTCCTCTTTCAAATAAAGCCTTAAATCTCGGGTTTTAATAGGATACCCTAACTTTTCTATGAGATAAAGGTATTTATCTCTTTGATGCATTTTCTTTTTAGGTGGAGTAACCTTTTTAGTCAAGAGAAGTCCCCTTAAATCGGTTGCATAACCTAAGCGCTCTTTTAGCCCTGCTCTAAAGAATAACCAAGCAGAGGAGAAAGAGTTGGTAAGAAGGAGGCCCTTTTGTTCTTTAAATCTGCGGAGATTTTGAAGATTTAGCTGGAGATCTCCCTGGTAAAAGGGGAGTGTTCGTGTGTTAGGAAAATCCTCAAGAAGTGTTAAAAAGGGCGGAGGACCATAAAAAATAAGCTCTTCCTGATCTTTTAGATTCTCATAAACTGGAGTTGCCATAAGGGTGTCACCTAACCAATTAGGAAGCCTTATTAGCATAAAAGATCCTCTTTATTACCAAAGTAGCATAAGCTCCCTTTTCTAAGAAAAAATTTATAAGCACCTTGTCTTTGGCTAATCTTTTCCAATTTAAATTTTGAGGAATAACTATAGCGGGACGGGGATAGCTTTTAAAGACTAAGCCTTTAATAAAGGTTCTAAGATTCTGTAAGTCCTCTAAACCTTCCCTCCGAAATACCTTTTGGTAAAGATCTTTCAAAGGTAGCTCTGGTATATTTTCAAGCTTTAATCTGGGAGAGGGATAGGGAATTTTAAGGTGTGGCAAAAACTTAAAGAGCGCTTCTGAAATTTCTCTATAAAAGTAAAGGTCCCCTAAGGGATACTTCATGGTAAAGTGATTCAAATTAAGGTAGGCAAGACACTCCTTTAAAACCTCATTCCACAAATAGCTCTGATAGACATTACCCAAAAAAAAGAGATACTCCTGATCTACAAGGTTGAGAGCCCTTTTAAAGGTTCGCTTAGAGGGCGTGTGATTGGAGAGAAAGTTTAATAGATTTTTTTCCCAGGTTAATCGAGCAAATTTTATACAGTCTTTCCAGTTTCCCCAGTTTTTTCTGAGGCAATCTCTAAGTGCTCGGGATTGACGCATGTCCTCTGCGCTTCCTACTGCTAACAGGAGGAACAGGGCTCTTTCATAATTGCCCTTAATTATTTCTTTTACCGCAAATTCCTTTCCTTTATAAACTGACCCAAAACGCTGTTCATCAAAGTAGTTAGGAATTCCGTATTGTTTGACTTCCTCGATATTTCTTAGGATGCTGTGGTCATCAATGGTTATTCCTCTTAAAGTAATCTCGAAGTTATTGCCTAAAAGATCATTTTTGTCTAAACTTTTAGGAACATTTCCTAAATAAGTTAGTTCTAAACTTTTTCCACGAAAATCTCTCTTGGGACCATGTTTGATGGTAATGTATTGATAGGTTATGGCCCTTTTGTCCTTCAAGCCTCCATATCCAAAAAATTCAAGAGGAATTCGAAAGAATTTTGAGATCTTTCCCAGGGCATCCCAGGTAGTAAGATTGACCTTTTTGAGTAAATACAGGGCAAAGTCTCCCTTTTCGGAAGGGGTTATTTTTACTACTTCCGAGACAATAAAATCTTCAGGTTTTACTTTAAATTTTATAGTCACAAGGGTTTTTTTTAATGTTTATGAAGAGAATCCATAATTTTTTCCGGGATGTCAAAGTTGGCAAAGACTTGCTGAACATCGTCAAGGTCTTCTAAGGCTTCCATGAGTTTGAGTAAACTTTGGGCGGCGTTTTCTTCGGTAACTGGGACTAAGTTTTTGGGCACCATGGTAACTTTAGCAGACAAGATTTCAATACCTGCTTGCTCTAAGGCTTGCTTTATAGTTTCGAATTCTGAGGGTGAAGTAATGATCTCCAATTCACTTTCATACTCTTTAATATCTTCAGCGCCCTTTTCAATTGCAATCTCTAAAGCTTTTTCCTCCTGGTTCTTTGGCACTACAATTAGACCCTTTTGTTCAAAGATCCAGGACACTGCTCCTGGTTCCGCTAAATTTCCTCCATATTTACTAAAAAGATGCCTTACTTCTGAGACGGTTCTCTTTCTGTTGTCCGTTATGGCGCTAACTAAAATAGCAACTCCTCCAGGCCCGTAACCTTCAAAGAAGACCTCTTCATAATTGGTGCCCTCTTCTAAGCCTAAGGCCTTCTTTATGGCCCTTTCGATGTTATCCTTTGGCATATTAGCAGCACGGGCAGCTTGAATAGCGGATCTCAGCCGAGGATTTAAATCAGGATCTCCTCCACCACCAGTTTTCACAGCAATAATTATTTCTCGAGTAAGTTTAGTAAATAACTGCCCTCTTTTGGCGTCTTGCACCGCTTTTTTTCTCTTTATTTGAGCCCAGTGGGAATGTCCTGCCACTTGTGTTCACCTCTTTTTTTTTTTTAAATTTTGCACATAAATATAATAAATATGTCTCTTTTTTCAAGAACAACCTTGTGCTTTTAGGCTTTGCCTGGTTTATATTTTACGCTAATAGGGTATAATAAAGAACACTTAGATGACTAAACAATGGAAGTATTATTTCTTGGCACAGCAGGGGCTCGTTATGTGGTAGCAAGGCAGTTAAGAGCCTCAGGTGGTCTGGTTTTGGTCCTCAATGATGAAATTACACTCCTTGATCCAGGTCCCGGAACCTTAGTTTATCTCTCCAAATATAAAATATCTCTTAACAAAATAAAAAATTTAATCCTAACTCACAAACACTTGGATCATTCCGCTGATCTAAACATCTTAGTTGATGCCCTAACTGAAGGAGGTCTTAAAAAGAAAGGAAGGCTCTTTCTTCCGGAGGAGGCCCTTAAAGAGGGGATTTTACTTCCCTACCTAAAAGGTTCACTATTAGAGATCCAAATTTTAAGAGAACATCAGGAGTATATGGCAGGAAACTTAAGATTTAGAACTTCTTGTCTTCTCGTTCATAATGCAGAAAATTATGGTTTAGTTTTTTATCTTCCCTCTGGAAACAAATTAGGTCTAATCTCTGATACTGCTTACTTTGAGGAACTAAAGAAAGAATTTGAAGGTTGTGACTTTCTAATAATGAATTTAGTTCGTTATGAAGCTAAGGAGGGAGTCCTTCATTTATCTTTTAAGGACGCCAAAGATCTACTGGCTACGCTTAAGCCCAAGCTCACAATTATTACCCATTTTGGAATGACGATGCTTCAAGCCAAGCCCTCTTCAGTTGCAAAAAATTTAAGTGAAGAGCTCTCACTAAAGGTAATTGCTGCCTTTGACGGACTAAAAATATCTCTCTCCTAAAAGTCATGAGAATCATAGGGATCGATCCAGGACTTCTTCACTTAGGTGTCGTGATTATAGAAAAACAAAATAGCTGGGAAATCCTTTATGCTCTTAGCTTAAAAACTTGCTCTTCTCAATCCCCTTCTAAGCGCTTACATAATATCTTTATTTATCTTAGAGAAACTTTTCAAATTTACAACCCAAGCTTCCTTGTGTTTGAAGAGACTATTCCTAAGGCCAATCCATATCAGACCTCCCAAATCACCCAAGTTTGTGCTTTAATAATGGTTTTAGCAGAGGAAAATCGTATTCCCTATAAGACCTATTCACCCACACATTGGAGGAGATATCTCTGTGGAAATGGAAGGGCAAAAAGGGCTGATTTATTGAAAGTATTAGAAAATCTTTTAGGAGGAAAAATTGGTGCTAAAATCAAGGATGAGCATATTCTCGATGCCCTGGGTCTTGCCATAACCTATGCCCTGGAACAGGGAATCTTCTAAATAGGGAAGATAATGCTATATTCTTTGAAAGGGATTTTGAGAGAAATTTTACCTCCCAACAAACTTATCCTTGAGGTTAATTTTCTTGCCTGGGAAATACTTATACCTCTCAATTTAGTAGAAATTTTGAGAGAGAACTTTATCGGCAAGGAGATTCAGCTCTTTGTGGTGCCCATACTTAGAAAAAATGAATACCTTGAGCTTTATGGTTTTTTAGAGCGGGAAGAGAGAGAACTCTTTTTAAAACTAAATGCTCTCTCCAAGGTGGGACCTAAACTTGCTTTAAACATGCTCTCTATTTTTTCACCTGAGACTTTAAGAGGTATTATATATGACAGAAAAATTGAGGAATTAGCTAAGATTCCTGGAGTGGGTGTGAAAAAGGCAGAAAGACTATATGTGGAATTAAAGGGTCTTTTTAGTAAATTGAGTAAAAAGGGATTAACTCTCCCCATTGAGCGAGAGAGAATTTTGAGTGAAGCTAAAGCGAGTTTGATAAGTCTTGGTTTTAAAGCACAAGAGGCAGAGGAAGTCCTCTTGAAGGTCTACGATGAGAGGGATTCTCTTGAAGAACTTATCAAGAAGGCTTTAAAAAGCTTAGCTCCTTCTTTCATAGAGGAAAGATGTTAACTAAAAGAGAGTTTTTAAAGGCTATAGGGTTGTTTTTCTTTGGAACGGGGATTTATGTAGTCTACCGTAATTTATCCTACCTCAGTAGACCACCCACAAAAAAGATAATTTTATCCACAGAGGACTTAAAGAGGATTGAAAGGTTATATCTTGGGGATGAATACATTATTATTAGAGAAAACAAAGGTTTTTTGGTTTTTTCTCGAAGATGCCCACACTTGGGATGTAAGCTAAGTTACGATCCGGTTAATCAGGTTATTCTTTGTCCCTGTCATCGCAGTAAATTTACCTTGAAAGGTAAATATATAGAGGGTCCAGCTAAGAAAGATCTTAAGGAGCTAACTTTTACCCATAAAGAAGAGGGGCTCCAGATTGAAATTTAGCGGTAGAACTATTAATCTTCCTTTAGCCTTAATTAGCAGTTCTTCTTTACTGGTTTGTATCCTATCTGGAATTCCCCTCTGTTTCCATTATTTTTACTCTCAACCACTAATGAGTGTGCTTACTATAGAACTCTATGTCCCCTTTGGAAAGTTTTTAAGAAATCTTCATTATCTTTCCGCTCAAATTGCTCTCCTCTCTATGTTTTTCCATCTCTTAGATAGCTTAATAAAAAGACTTTATGAATTAAAGACTCCCCTGAGTTGGTTTTCTTTGGTTTTGTCCTTCTTTGTCCTTCTATTTTTAACCTTTTCCGGTTATCTTTTGAGAGGAGATGAAGTTGGAGAACTTGCAGGTGCTATTGGTGAAAACCTTTTATTATATTCTTTTCCCCTTTTCGGAGAAATCCTCAATAAGATTTTCTTAGCTCCAAGTAAAGTAGGCCTAATAAAGATTTATCATTGGCATCTGATACTTTCCTTCCTGTTAACACTGGGAATTTTTATCTGGCATGTAAAAATAAAGATTCTGTTAAAATGGGATAATTTAATCTATTTTTTGTGGTTGCCTCTAATGGCCCTTTTAATAAAGTTTCCCTTAGTGCCCTTTAACTCACTTCAACCCCGGGGTCCTTGGTTTTTTGTAGGAGCTCAAGAGATGCTCAAATACTTTGAGCCCCCTTTTGTATTTCTCTATCTGATCTTACCTATGTTTATTTTACTTAGTTATGTCTATTTACCCCGATATGCCTTTTGGTTAAATATGGGAGGGTTTTTGTATCTCTTAATATACATATTGGCAAGTCTTATATTTTTTCTGAAGTGAATTTTTATTAAAATTTTTATCTATTACTTTCCAATACAAAAACGGGAAAAAATATCAGAAAGAAGGTCTTCTGTGGTGACTTCTCCGATAATCTCGGCTAAGTCTGCCAGGGCTTCTCTTAACTCCACTGCCAGAATCTCCGATAAGGGTTCCTTTTTGTGAAGCTCTTCTAAGGCGGATTTAAGATGGACTACTGCTTTTTCTAAAGCTGTTTTTTGCCGGAGATTAGGAGCTACCTCTGGAACCTTTAAGGCTTTTTCTTGAGTAATTCTGTCAAAAATTTTTTGAGCTAATTTATCTAAATTTTTATGTTCTTTAACGGAAATCGGAAGGTGTTCTATCTCCATGGTACTAAATACCTCATCCCATTCTTGAAGATAGTTTTCAGGGAGATCAATTTTATTTACCACAACCAGGTGAGGATAATTTTTAATAAGACTGTAGAGTTTTATATCTTCCTCAGTGGGTTTACATCCTGCATCTACGAGAAAGAGCACTAAATCTGCTTCTTTTAACTTCTGTAAAGCCCTCTCTACTCCTATTTTTTCAACAACATCTTCTGTATCCCTGAGCCCTGCAGTGTCAATTAATTTTACAGGAAGTCCTTTAATGTAGGCCTCTTCCTCTAAGAAGTCTCTTGTAGTTCCAGGTATAGGAGTAACTATTGCTCTTTCCTCTCGAAGAAGGGCATTCATCAGCGAAGATTTACCTACATTTGGTTTACCTGAAATAACCAAAGTAATTCCTTCACGATAGATTTTTCCTTCCCTATAGTTTTCTATGAGTTGATAGACTTCACTAATTACCTTTTCTATGAGCGCTCTTAATTCTGGAGGATTCAGAATCTCTATATCTTCCTCTGGAAAATCTATAGCGGACTCCACTTGAGCTAATATAAAAAGAAGATCTTCCCTAAGTTTTTGTATTTTTTCCGAAAGTTTTCCAGAAAGATTTTTTAGAGCAAGATTTAAAGAGATCTCACTTTTTGCTGAGACAATCTCTTCAATAGCTTCCGCTTGAGTTAAGTCAATTCTTCCATTTAAGTAAGCCCTAAAAGTAAATTCCCCAGGTTCTGCAGGACGCGCTCCCTCTCTTAAAACTAAGTCCAAGATTTTTTTTAGGTTAAAGTAGCCACTGTGGGCGTGAATTTCCACCACATCTTCCCTAGTATAACTAAAGGGTTTTTTCATATAGACTACTAAAACTTCATCAATTATTGCTCCACTCTCTGGATCTTTAATGAATCCGTAATAGAAGCGATGGGATTCAAAGGTTTTGGGCTTTTTAAAGGGATAAAAGATTCTTTGCAGTATAGTAAGGGACCTTTCTCCACTGATCTTTATTACACCTATTGCTCCTCTACCGAGAGGAGTGGCAATAGCTGCTATAGTATCCTCAGGATAAAATTTGGGTTTCACTTAGGGATTTTTCACCCTGAGAATAACTCTTTTGCCCTTTTGATCCTCTACTACCTCTGCCTCAAAGTCTCCTTCTTCCTTGATAATATTTAGAACCAGTCTTTCTTCTCGTTTATTACCAATCTTTATAGTTCTCTCCTTTTGATCCTTTTTGATCAGTTCTAAGGCCTTCCTTACCGCTTGAGCAAGTTTTCTCTCCCTTTCTATATCTATCCCTTTAATTTTTAAAGTAATTTTAGGACCAACACCTAAGGCTTTAGCTACCACTTTATTTACTAAAAACTCTACAGCAGAAAGTACCTCTCCACCATTTTGAAGGAGATACTTGGTATCTTCTCCTGAAAGAATTATAACAATTTCCCTTTGATCCTTAAGAATTTGAGTTTGGGTCTCTAAGTTGAAGTCACTGTAAAAACAAAGTTCCTTTAAAAAAGTAAGAGCACGGTTGGCTCTTTCGGAGAGGAGTTTTTCTGGTTTAATTTTAAAAACCGCCTTGATTTTTCTTCCAGAGCCTAACATACCCCCTGCCTCAAACTCTTTAATCTCAATATCTAAATCCGGTGGAAGACAACCCAAATCTTGACATGCCTTTTCAACTAACTGATCTAAACTTTTCCCTTCAAGTTCTAAAATCTTCTCCATAACCCACCTCTTTATCTTGATTTAAATAGTTTGAAAGTAACAATCTGTTGTATAATAGAAAGAATATTATTCACTAACCAGTATAGAACAAGTCCTGAGGGAAAGTTTATAAATATAATGGTAAAAATTATGGGAAGAATTAGCATAATTTTTTCCTGAGTGGGATCCATAGTAGTAGGAGTGAGCTTTTGCTGAATAAACATAGAAGCACCCATAAGTATGGTGAGAAGAGGGATCCCGCCGATTAATGGAAGTTCCCAAGAGCCGAGATAAATTCTCTCAGGTGAAGATAAATCAGAAATCCACAGGAGAAAGGGGGCATGTCTCAGTTCAATAGCCATAAGCAAAATGTTATAAAAGGCAATAAACACAGGGATCTGTATTAAAATAGGAAGGCACCCAGAAAAGGGATTAATCTTATGAGTTTTATAAAGATTCATTATTTCTCTTTGTAAAGCCTGAGGATCATCTTTATACTTTTCCTTTAATCTTTGGAAGATTGGCTGAAGTTCCTGCATCTTCTTCATGCTTTTAAAACTTAAGTGGTTAAGGGGATAGAAGAGGATTCTAATAATTATTGTAACTATTACAATGGCCCAACCGTAATTGTGGGTAAATTGATAGAAAAATTTTAAAAGATACAGGAGGGGTTTAGCTATTATGTCAAATACACCAAAGTAAAGAGATTTGGCTAAGAGGGGAAACTCCCTTTTAAGATCTTCGGTCCTTTTAGGCCCTAAATAAATCTTATAGGAATAACTAAGGCTTTCTTTGGGAGAAAGGCTAAATTCCTCAGTCCAGAGTATAAACTCCGCCAATTCCTTGGATAATTTTCTAAAAGTTGCCTTATAATTTCCTTGTTGTAAGGGAATAACAGCGGATTCAAAATAAACATCCATATAACCTAAATATTTAAGGGGTCCAAGGTATTCAGTGAGAGTATCTTTAAGTTCAACCTCAATGAGATGGTCTGTATAATAAAAGGGGCCCTTAAAAACATAATCGCTACCCTTAGAAAAAGGGGCAAAAACACCTCTCAGGAGCAGTCTATCCTTAAGTGTTTCATTGGATGTATTGGTGATTTTCACTTCAAGATCGATATAGTAGGAATCACCCTTAAAGGTATAAGTTTTTTCAATTTCAAGCCCAGGAGCTAAAGTTTTAAAAGGGAGAGATATCCTTTCATGATCTCTTAGATAAAGAGGTTCCCAGGATTGATTAACAACTTCAAAGGGTAACAAAGCGACTTGAGGCATTGAAGCTAAATATATTTCAAAGGGAAGACCTTCCGTAGGAGAGGAAACCATATCTATAGGGTTTTGCTTTTTAAGATCTTGATAATACTTAAGGAGTTTAAATTCTTTAAATCTTGCCCCTGAACTTGTGATCATGGCCTCAAAGAGAGGAGTCTTAATAGAGAGATCCTTTACTGGCAAGAGATTTTTTTCTTCTATCATGGGAACTTTTGCTTCTTTGATACTCTCAGTTTGGTTCACTTTTGGTGAGGCTTCTTCAAGCTTAGGTTGAGGAGCATAATAGGAGATATAGAGATAATGAAATAATAAGAGCACTACCATAGATAAAATTATGGCCCAAAAAACTCTATTATCCATAATTCAAGAGGCCTCCTTGGCAGTGTGTTTTTTTGAAGGAGGATAATCATAACCACCAGGAAACAGGGGATTACACTTTAACAATCTTTTTAATGCTAACAGAGATCCCCTCCATATTCCCCATTCTTGTAGAGCTATTTTAGCATATTCACTGCAAGAGGGGATATATCTACAATGTAGGTTTAGATAGGTGGAAAGAATAGGAGAAAGAAATCTTTGATAAAAATTTATACTTTTCAGAAAAAGGTTTTTTATCATAATAAAACTTAAATTTCTTGAAAGGTTTCTAATTCTTTTTTTAGAAGAGCAACTAAAGCATTATAATCTAATTTTTTGATGTTTGGATGTGGGATCATAATAAGGTCAACACCTTGAGGGAAGATATCTTTATTTTTTCTAAATAACTCTCTAAGTAACCTCTTAATTTTATTTCTCTTTGTAGCTTTTCCAATCTTTTTAGAAACTATAAGACCTAACCTCCTATAATTCAAATGGTTAGGAGTATAGATTATGAGTAAATAACGGTCAAGCCAGAGCTTTTTTCCCGTTTCCAATACCCTTTTAAAATCTTTATTTAAGGTGAGCCTCTCCTTAGAAGAAAGAGACTCTTTTTTAATTAGCACCTTCTTATACAGTAAGACGATGCCTGCCCTTTTTTCTTCTGTTTTTTAATATCCTTCTTCCAGATCTAGTTTTCATTCTGGCTCTAAAGCCATGGGTTCTTTTCATCTTAATTTTACTTGGCTGATAGGTCCTCTTAGGCATAAAAGTCCTCCTAAGTAGACAAATTCTTCCTTAGTAGGCTCTCAAGGGGATATTTTACCATCTTTTAAAAAAAATTCTATCATGTTAAAATAACAGAATGCATCAAATCTTACAAGAAATACTTAAAGAGAAGTATTTTGAAGTATTAAAGCGCAAACAAAAGGGACTTTACTTTAGACCCTTTTGGGATCGCCCCGCCTTTGATTTAAGGGATTATATTTTTAAGGAGGGGTTTATCATAATAGCGGAGGTCAAAAGGGCAAGCCCCTTAAAGGGAAGTTTGAGGAAGGATTTTGACCCTATTTGGCTAGCCCAGACTTATCAAGCCTCTGGTGCTAAGGCTATTTCCGTTATCACCGAGGAAGTTTTTTTCCTTGGTTCCTTGGAATACATGGCAGGTATTAGAATGCATACCTCTTTACCTCTTTTAAGAAAGGATTTTCTCTTGGATCCCGTTCAAATTGAAGAAGCTAAAGCCTTTGGGGCAGACTTTATCCTTCTAATAGCAGGAATTTTAACCAAGGAGGAACTAAGAGAGATGAATGCCTATGCCCACAAATTAGGACTCTCCGCTCTAATAGAAGTTCACACCGAGGAAGACTTAGAGAAGGCTCTTTCCTGTGAGGCCAAAGTTGTGGGTATAAATAATAGAGATCTTTCTACCTTAAAGGTTGATCCCCTGCATAGTTTTAAGCTCTTAAAGAAAATACCTTCCCATATTGCTGTGATTGCTGAGTCAGGGATTAGAACACCAATGGAAGTTTGGAATTATAAAAAATCGGGTTTCAAAGGAGTTTTAATAGGCACCTCTTTGGTGCAACAGCCTGATCCTTCACAACTTTTAAGACAAATGGTTGAGGGATGCCAATGAGAAAAGAATGGCCTGACTTCTCAAAGGGAGAAGGGTTAATTCCTGCGATTATTCAAGATGCTCGCACAGGGAAAGTTCTTATGTTAGGATATATGAACGAAGAAGCCTTTAACTTGACCTTAACTACTGGAAAAGTCCATTTTTACAGCAGAAGCAGGAAAAAACTCTGGTTGAAGGGAGAAATCTCTGGACACTTTCTGGAGGTTAGAGACATTCTCATAGATTGTGATTTAGATACTTTACTCATAAAGGTCTTACCTAAGGGACCTATATGTCACGAAGGCTTTGAGTCTTGTTTTTATCGCAAAATCAAAAGAGATGGCACCTTAGAGATTACCGAAAATAGACTTGTAGATCCGGAGGAGGTATATGGGAAGAGTTCTTAAATTTGGAATTCCCAAGGGAAGTTTAGAAAAGGCAACCATAGATCTCTTCGAAAAGGCGGGTTGGACTATTGAAGTCCACCACCGAAGCTATTTCCCTGAAGTAGATGATCCTGAATTAGCTTTAGTTATCTGTAGGCCTCAGGAGATGAGTAGATATGTAGAAGCAGGTATTCTTGATGGAGGTATAACAGGTAAGGATTGGATCCTTGACAACAACTCTCAGGTAGTTATTGTAGAGGACTTGCCCTATTCAAAAGTTAGTAAAAGGCCTGCTCGATGGGTGGTGGCGGTAAAAGAGGACTCAGGAATAAAATCCCTTGAAGACTTAAGAGGAAAAAAAATAAGTACCGAACTTGTAAATTACACTAAAAGGTATTTTGAAGACTTGGGCATACCTGTTGAGGTTAGTTACTCCTGGGGAGCAACTGAAGCCAAGGTAGTGCAAGGGCTTTGTGATGCAATAGTAGAGGTTACTGAAACCGGGAGCACCATTAAAGCCCATGGTCTGAAAATAATCCATGAGATACTGATCACTTACCCTCAGTTAATAGCTAACGAAAGGGCTTGGCAAGACGAATGGAAGAGAAGGAAAATTAAGCAAATTGCAGTTTTACTCAAAGGTGCCCTTAATTCCCATAAAAAGGTGGGCCTAAAAATGAATGTCCCTGCAAAAAACTTAGAGAGAGTTGTAGCCCTCCTTCCAAGTATAACCGCACCCACTATTTCACAACTTTATAACCGAGATTGGTATGCCTTAGAAGTAGTAGTTTCAGAAAAGGAAGTGAGAGACTTAGTCCCACAACTGTTAGAGTTAGAGGTTGAGGGTATTATAGAGTATAGTTTAAATAAAGTAATTTGAAAAACAGGAGAGATTGATGCAAAGACTTCCTTTAAGTTTCATTAGACCTGGTATGAGGACCTATGAAGAGGTTTTAGATAGTCAGGGTAGGGTACTCTGTGGAAAGGGGATAGAAATAACTGAAGAGATGTTAAAGAGATTTCAAGATTTAGGAGTAAGCTATATCACTGTAGAAGGCACCCCTGTTAAGCTTCCCTGGGAAAAGAGCTTAGATGAGGAGTTACAGGCATTAGAGGAAAGATTTAAAGGAGTTGAAGATGAGACTCTTTTACAAATAAAAGAAATCATTAAAGAGCTCCTTTTTGAAAAGTTTAAAATCAAAGAATAGAATATGATAATTGATCCTGCTGAAAAAAGAAAGGAAGTTAAGAAAAAACTTCGCAAATTAGAGGGCCTTCCCACTCTTCCTCCGGTGGTTCAAAAACTCATTCTAATGGTCGAGGATGAGAGGACCTCTCTAAATCAAATTGCTGAGGTGATAGAAAAAGATCAAGTTATTACCACAAAGGTATTAAGATTAGCAAATTCCGCTTTCTACGGGTTCCCTAAGAAGGTCTCTACTGTCACTCAAGCTATGATGCTCTTAGGTATAAATGTTCTGAAAATTCTCATCATGACCTCATCTATATTTGACATAATTCACAAAGAAGATGTGGGTTTATGGGAACACTCTATTGGAGTTGCTGCCTGTTCTAAGATAATAGCAGAGCGCTTGGAAATCAAGGAAACCCAAGAAATTGCTACTGCGGGATTGCTCCATGATTTAGGAAGGGTTATTGAGAAAGTAGCCTTTGCAGAGGATTATAAAAATCTAATCAAACTAATACAAGAAGGTAAGGATCCCTTAGAGGCAGAAAAGGCTGTCTTAGGCCTTGATCATGCGGAGATTGGGGCCTTTATTATGACCCAGTGGAATATACCAGAAAGATTAATAGAAGCTGTTTTAGCTCATCATAATCTTCAGCTAACGAAGAAATATAAACAGGAAGCAGCAATTATCCATTTAGCAAATTTTCTCGTGCATGCAAGGGGATATGGAGAAACTCCCTATAAATCTGTTCCCCCTCTCAATTCAGAAGTTTTTAAAATATTAAAACTCTCTTTCCCAGAGATAAAGGAAATTTTATTTAATTTAGAACCGAGACTTTACGAGCTCAAATTCTTTACCGAAGAACTCAAGAGGGAACTCGTTTAAAAATGGGGCTTGCCGCTGTTAAGAAAAAAATAATCTTTTCTTACTTGGAGAAAGCGAATCATTTTGACTTATGGAGAGAATGTCTCAAAGGCTCCTTTAAAATTAAGGTATTTAACAAGTTAGAAAAATTTTTTGAAGCTATTCTATTTAATCCGCCCGATTTAATTTTTTATCACTATAAGAAATCCCCTCAGGGTCTTGAAGTCCTAATAAAGGACATAAAGGTATATTTTAATTTAGTGAGGCTCCCCTTAGTGGTTATCTTAGACGAGTTTGATCTCTCTATAAAAAAGTATCTACATGCGGTGGATGATATTATCCTTACCACTGCTAAACCTGAAGAAGTTCTCTTAAGAGCAGAGCTATGTTTGATGAGAATTGAACGTATATCTGATAACAATCCCTTAACTGGTCTGCCAGGTAATGTGTCCATTGAGAAAACTCTTCAACAAATATTGCTAAGCGATACTCCCTTTGGAGTTGCCTATGCTGATTTAGACAATTTTAAGGCCTATAATGATCTCTACGGTTTTACTAAGGGAGATGAGCTGATAAAAAATGTAGCTCGAATTTTAACCACCACGGTAAATGCCTATACCAAAGAAGGTTTCGTCGGACATGTTGGTGGAGATGATTTTGTTTACATAGTGCCCCTTGAATTAGTAGAAAATATCTCCCAGGAGGTAATCAAAAAGTTTTCTCTAATTTTACCTACCTTTTTGACAAAGGAAGATTTAGAGAGGGGATATTTCATAACTAAGGACAGACTTGGAAAGGTCACGAAGGTTCCCTTGCCATCTATTTCCATAGCCATTGTGCCAGTGACTAAGGGTAAATTTAAACACCTTGGTGAAATTGTGGAGAGAGCTGCTCAGGTAAAAAAGGTTGTCAAAGCGATGACTGGCTCAGCTTATTTTTTGGATCGTAGGAGCTAACGGAATTTATTATAACTTTTAAGAAGCTCTAAATATTTGGAATTGAGCTTCAATCCTTCTAAATTCTCTTGAAGTAACCTTTCAATAAAGTCAGCAATTTTTAAGGCCCTCTTTGCCTCTTCCATAGACAGATCTTTTGTATGGGCTTCCCAATTCCTTTCAATTTCCTTATATAATTCGTAAGCTCTCTCCCAATCTTTATTCTTTATTGATATTTCTATCTCTAATAATGTGTCTGGTAGAGACTTAGGCACGGACTCTCCTAAGGATGGTAATTAAGGGAATTAAAGGTATGTTTTTTAGGTTGAATATGAGGTGTAACAGAGCCCTTGATGTCCTGCCAAGCTTGTTTTAACTTCTCTAAAATTTCAAGGCTATCTGATAGACCTTGGATATCCTTACTAAAGGTTAATTTGAATAGTTCATCAATAATGATACTATAAATCTTGTCCAGATTTTGGGCAATTTCTCCACCTTTGTCCAAATCAAGGGTAGCCCTTAGATAAATTAGTATGTCTATGGCTTTGGTTAGGGCCTCTGCTTTAAGTTTTACTTCCTCGGCAGTGAGATAATCCTTTTCCAAAAGGAGCTTAACCTGCTTAAGTAAAGTGATAGCCTTATTGTAGAGCAAGAGAATTTGTTCAATAGGTGAAGCTTGAAGAACCTCTTTCTCTAAGTAAGTATTATTTAACTTGAGCATCTTCTCCCTCCCTATCTTTTTATTTAATCATAATTAATCGGGTTTAGGCATTAAAACTTTAAAATTATTTTTTGTTCTCATTCAGGGAAACCATAAAATTTTCTAACCTGGATCTGAGTTGAGAGTTTTCATACATCAAAGCCTCAATCTTAGTAAAGGTAACTCTAAGCTTTTCTTCTTCTCTCGCTATGGACTTAGCCAAGGTTTCCACTCTTTGATTAAGTGTATTTATCTGTCTATCTTGAGTGTTAACATAAAGCTGTAAAGTTTTAGATAGGTCTTCTAAATATTTGGTTAATCCCTCTTGGGTATTTCTTATTGCTCTCTTTAGATCCTCAATTCTTCCGCTACTTATCAGCTCGTTCAAATTATTCACATTCAGCGAATATTGACCAGACTCATTAATGTCAAGCAACCCTAATTTTTGCAGAGGATTAGTTAAATTGAATACTTGTATTTTCACTTGGTTAAGGGTGGAGTTTCCTTGAAATAAAGCTCCTTTCCCGGTTAATTCTTGTGAAAGATTGAGGGCGCTGTTAATTTTCTTAAGAAGTTCATTAAGAGAGGTAGTCACCCTTTCAAAGGAATCATTAATGGTGATTTGCACAAAGTCCTGAGAAGGTTTTTGAGCGGTGATTTCTAAGCCTCTTATTACATCTTTGAAGGTATTTGTAGCACTTGTTATTTCTGCTCCAGAATCGGAACCAATCTTAATTCTTGAATTTTTGGCCTCCTGCAAGATAATAGAGAGATTACCAAGGGGAGTGGGAAGGGTCCCTGCAGATAGCTCTATGGTAAAACTATTAATGTTGGGATCAGTTTCTTTGGTTGAAGCACCTACATTTTTCTCTGCAAGGAGTAGTCGATAGGTGTTCCCATCAAAGTAAATACTTGCTTCTACATAGTTTTGTGATTGATTGATGGTATTAACTAAATCCTGTAAAGTGCCTCCGGTAAAGTTTATTGTGGTATCCTGATAGGAGTTAGGAGAGGTCCAATATCTCAAAGTGAAGGTTGAAGCGGGGAGATTGGCAGTGGCACTAACTACACCTTCTGAACTTGCCCTTATTTCACCTTGAGAAAGTCCAAGAACTTTTACTTTAAGGGTTACATTGAGAGTTTCCTGGGTGACCTTAGCACTCAAAATACTGGGATCAGAAACAGTTGCCCTCTTAGCTCTAAAGAGATCCTCCACTCTTAAATCACCCAGAAAGCTCTGAAGGTCCCTGATTCCGCTAAGGAAATTGTTTAATGATGAAACCTTGGCTTGTAAGAGGGCTTTGTTCTGATTAAGCTTCTGAATTTGTCTTTGTTTAGAAGCGGTCAGATTTTTTACTAAAGCCTCTACATCTAAAAGCCCTGTAATGTTACTTATGACCATATCTGCCATAATTTAGACCTCCCAATCAATAAATATACCCTTTAAGAGTTCCTCACTTTGAATTTTTTCTTTCATAAATTCATATAGGGCCCGTTTAAGCTCTACAATGTCCTGTAGTGGTATTTGTTTGAGCACCTCCTTCGTTGTGAGGTCAATTATCTTATAAATGGGTATTTTTAAATCCTTGTCAACTTCAATCTCTAAGACTTTATTAATACTAAGCAGCACTCTGTTAATTTTTTCTATATCTAAAGCGAGATTTTGCTTGGAAGAGGTTGGCTTTCTCTCCCATAGGCCCTCTTTTTTTGGTTCCTCTGGTATAGTGGAACCTTCCTTTGAGGTTAACTTAGAAATATTTTGTGTCTTATTAAATTTAAGATTGGGACTTTCAAAGGATTTTTCCTTTGGTATAAGAATTTCTCTTATATCCATAGTATCCTACCTTATTTATTTTATCGGAAATTTTTTAAAAAACTATAATAGGTCTGGTAATTTAAGATTAAAATAGGTTTGCAAAAATCAATCTTTGGGTATAATTAGATGTTTATAAAAAAATTTTAGAGGGCTCCCAAGTGAGCGTAAGGCATTTTATTCGTATTTGGGATTTGAGCAAAGGTGAAATTGAGGTCATTCTCTCTCGGGCTCTTGAATGGAAGAGAGCCCGTAAATATCTCAACAAATGGGAGGGCAAGATTTTAGCCCTAATCTTTGAAAAGGCCTCAACAAGGACAAGGATTTCCTTTGAAACTGCCATGTTAAGATTAGGAGGCAATAGTCTCTTTCTATCCAAAGAGGACCTTCAACTTGCCAGAGGAGAACCACTTAAGGATACAGCCAGAGTCCTTTCCCGTTATGTGAATGTAGTGGTGCTAAGAACCTATGCACAGGAGACCATTGAAGAGTTTGCCAAATTCTCTACTATACCTGTAATTAATGGCCTATCTAATCAATTTCATCCCTGTCAGGTTCTTTCAGATATAATGACTATTATTGAGAAAGGGAAAGATCTGTATAGAGATAAGATTGTATGGATAGGGGATGGCAATAATGTAGCGCAATCTTGGATAGAAGCTTCCGCCATCCTTGGTTTTCCTCTTACTATCTGCTGTCCAAAGGGTTTTGAACCTTCTAAAGACCTAATTAAGGAAGCCAAAGAGAGATTTGGTGCCCAAATAGAGATCAATCATGATCCCCAAACAGCTTTAAAGGAAGCTCAGGTTATTAATACTGATGTATGGATAAGTATGGGACAAGAATTAGAGACGGAAAAGAGAAGAAGGGCCTTTAAGGGATATACCTTAGATACTAAATTGTTAAGCTATGCCCATCCTTCCGCCATTGTGCTTCACTGTTTGCCCGCTCATCGAGGAGAAGAGATAAGTGAAGAAGTCTTAGAAGGCCCTCAAGCTGTGGTCTGGGATCAAGCGGAAAATAAGATGTGGCTTCACATGGCTTTGCTTGATTTTTTGTTAGAACAAAGATAAATTTGGGAGATATATTTTATTTAAAGGAGGAAAAAGATGAATGTGCAAAGAGACTATTATGTGAGATTCAGATATTGTATGGAAATTGTGGGTGAAAAGACCCCCTCTTGGTTTTCTAAGCCAATTGAGGTGGCCTTCATTATGGGGAGGGAGCCAATCCCCAACATTCTTGAAAGGGCTATAGAGGGAAGAAGTGCTGGCGACACAATTGAAGTCACTATTCCACCTCAATCCGCCTATGGTCCCCATCTTTCTTATTTGGTTAAAGAATTGGACTTAGAAGCTCTTAAACACCCCGAGAAAGTTATTCCTGGAGAGTGGTATGAAGAGGTATCTCCCTACGGAACCAAAACCTTTTTTTAAAATTCTTGAAGTAAAAAATGGCAAAGTTAAAGCGGATTTTAATCATCCAGCCGCTGGAAAAGAGATTCTTATGAAAATCGAAATACTTGAAGCAAGACCTGCCACAGCCTATGAAATTATGGCTGCTGAGCTTAGAGCCTGTGGAGGTGGCTGAAGATAGAAAGCTAAAGGCTTCGTTGAAGCCCTCATTACCAGTTAACTTGAATGCCAATACTTGAAGTCAAAAATCTCTCGGTAGGCTCGGCGGATGGTAGAGTTATTCTAAAAAACTTATCTTTTTTTCTTGAGCAAGGTGAAATCTTAGGAATCTTAGGAGAAAGTGGAAGTGGTAAATCTCTAACTGCTCTTTCTCTTTTGAGATTATTGCCTGCAAATTTAAAGATTCTCTCAGGAGAGATCCTATTTGATGGAAAGGATTTGGTAAAACTTTCTTCGGAGGAACTTCAACACTTAAGAGGAAAGGATATTTCCATTATTTTTCAAGATCCTCTGAGCAGCTTAAACCCCGTTTTAAAAGTTGAGGAACAATTAAAAGAAGTTCTTCACCATCACCTTTTAATCAAAGGAGATACTGCAAAGGCTCTGATTTTAAAAACATTAAGAGAGGTAGGCATTTCCGACCCAGAATTTAGGCTAAAGAGTTATCCCCATGAGTTATCCGGAGGCCTCAGACAGCGGATTATGATTGCTATGAGTATACTTTGTGCTCCTAAGTTGCTTATTGCGGATGAACCAACCACTGCCCTTGATCTGACTCTTCAGATGCAAATCATAGAACTTCTCAAAGAATTAAATTCCAAGTTGGGACTAAGCATTCTCTTTATTACCCATGATTTAGGAGTTTTGCGCTGGTTAGCTAAAAGGATATTAGTTTACTATCAAGGACAAATTGTTGAAGTTGCCTCTACAGAGAAGCTTTTTAATAAACCCTGTCATCCCTATACTCAACTCTTATTTTCCTCTTATCCTGGAAAAGAGAAAGCTCTTCCCTTTTCTAGAAGAGTGGATGTAGCGGACCCTATTAGGGGGTGTGATTTTTGGTCAAGATGTGTTCACTCCTGTGAAAGGGGATTAGTGCAAAGCCCACCCTTTTTTGAGGTTGAACCTGGACACAAGGTCAGGTGTTTTCTCTATGAATTCAACGGCCTATCCAATTGTAGAAGTTAAAGAGGTAACGAAACAATATAAAGTGCGGGTGGGGTTATTTCGTAAAGTCCCCTTTTATGCCCTTCTAAAGGTATCCTTGGCAATCCTTGAGGGTGAGATTCACGGAATTTTAGGAGAGAGTGGCTGTGGAAAGAGCACTCTTGGTAGAATAATCTTAGATCTTGAAAAACCTGATTGGGGTGATGTTCGTTGGTTTGGGTTATCTGTAAGAAACTTAAGTAAGGAAAACTATAAAAGCCTTAGACCAAAAATCCAGGCGGTATTTCAAGATAGTTATGCCTCTTTGAACCCACGTCTTAAAATCAGAGATATTCTTCAGGAGCCTTATCTATTAAATTATCCTCACCATAAGAAGAAGGTAGCAGAGATAATTAGGGAATATCTTCATAGAGTGGGCCTCTCTGAAGATTATTTAGACCGCTATCCCCATCAGTTAAGTGGTGGTCAAAGACAACGAGTTGCTCTTGCAAGAGCCCTCCTTACAAAACCTTCACTTATTGTTCTTGATGAACCCACTTCTGCCTTAGATATGACCATTCAAAGCCAAATTCTTCAACTTCTTAAGGAGTTACAGAGTCAGTACAATTTAAGTTACTTACTAATTACTCACTCTTTACCAGTGGCTTTAGAAATCGCCGATAGGATAACTGTGATGTATTTGGGTAGGATTGTAGAGTCCTTTCCCCGAACTTTGTTTAATCAAGTAAGGCATCATCCCTACACTCTTCTTCTCTTTAAATCTTACCCAGATCCTTTCGCGGATACTCCACCAGATATCTCTGACCTTTCAGGAGAACCAGCAAGTCCTTTAAATAGACCAGTGGGTTGCGACTTTAGTCCTCGCTGTCCAGAAGTAGCAGAGATTTGTTTTAAAAAACATCCACTTCTCCAAGATAGAGAGCCTCTTCACAAAATAGCCTGCTGGAAAAGATAACTTTTTAACTCTTTAATTTAATGTTCTAATTTCAAAAAAAAGAAAATAAACGAAAATTAAAGGAAATCCCAAAAAAAATTGAAACTTGTGATCATTTTATTAAAAAGGTAGTCCTTTGTGATGTTCACAGGTTAAGATAGACCCATTTCCGAAAAGAAGAGCACTTATATCGCATTGAGTTAATGAGATTTTTTTTGAAAGGGATCTTTAATCTTGGATGAGACTATTTAAAGAAAAGTTAATGTTGGCTTTTTATTTTTTTGATGTTATCTATTATATATCTTTGTTTAGAGGAGAGGGGGATTGATTTATGTCAAAAAGCGATATTTGCTCTTGGAATTATTTAAAGCAAAAACTAAAGGAGCTTTTACCTCAAAATATATATCAGGTTTGGTTCTCAGAGCTAAGAGGAGAAGTTCGTGGTGATGTTTTGTGGCTTGAAGTCCCTAACGAATTTACCAGAACTTGGTTAAAGGAGAACTATCATCAGCTTTTGCAAAGGCTAATTAGTGAGGAGGGACTGAGAGCTTATGAATTCACTTTAAGAGATAAGCCTAAGGCGGAACAGATGCTCTTGCCCTATAATCCCGTAGATTTGATGGGAAGAAAGTTTTCAAAAAAGTATACCTTTGAAAATTTCGTAATCGGAAAATGCAATGAATTAGCCTATAAGGTATGCACCCGTTTGGTAGAGGAAACACCTACGGGTTATTTTATTTATCTATGGGGAAGTTATGGATTAGGAAAGACCCATCTTACTCAGGCAGTGGGGAACCAGCTTTTACAAAGGGGCTTTGAGAGGGTATTTTATTTTACTGCTCAAGACTTTCTCTATTATCTCATAAAGTATCTCAAGTCCGGACAAATAGAAAGTTTCAAGAAGAACATTCAAAATAATTGTGATTTTTTAATACTGGATGGGCTTCACTTTCTTTCAGGAAAGGAGTTTACGCAAACCGAGCTGGCCCTGCTCCTTGATTATCTTTTGGATCAGGGTAAAACAGTGATCTTTACCTCTTTAAAACTACCTCAGGAGCTGGAATCTTTAGATAGTTCCCTAAGATCAAGACTTAACGCTAGTCTTATTGTGCGTTTAAATCAACCAGACTTAGAGACGCGAAAAAAAATCATTCGCTTTAAAGCTAAAAAGGAGGGTTATAAATTCCCCTATGAAGTGGTAGACTATATTGCTAAGAATATCAGAGGTGATATTAGACAATTGGAGAGTATAGTCTTAGGCCTAATAGCCCGAGCTACCCTTTTAAAGGAGCCTATTTCTCTACAACTTGCAAAGGAGATGCTCGCGGAAATTACCCTTCAAAGGGAAGAAAATTTTGAATTGGAGCTTATTTTGGAAGGAATATGTAGATTCTTTCGTCTCACTAAAGAGGAAATCCTCTCTTCCTCGAGAAAGAAGAATGTCTCTTTAGCCCGAAAAACCCTTATTTATCTCCTTCGAAAACTGGCACATAAAAGCCTAAAGGACATTGCCCAACTCCTTAAAAAGGAGCATTCCACCCTAATCCACCACCTGAAGAGTTTTGAAAGGAAACTTGAGGAGGACAGAGCCTTTAAGTTTCAGTTAGAACTCCTGATAAGAGATTTATCCTCAGAGTTCAATTCTCAAACTAATAACTCTTCAAATATAGAAGATGAGCCCCAGGACCTTTTCGTCAACTATAAGTGAGGAAGCCCTCAAAAACCTTCAAGATCTCTTAGGGGATAGGTTTTTAGTAACAGAGGAAGAAATTCATCCCTATGCCTTTGATGCCTCCTCTTTGTGTTTTTTCCCTCCCGCGGTTGCTCTTCCAGAAACCAAAGAGGAAGTATTAGAGATTCTAAGGCTTGCAGACAAGTATAATTTTCCTATAACTCCACGGGGCAGTGGCACTGCAACTACAGGTAGTGCTCTTCCTATAGGAGGAGGTCTTGTAGTGTCCTTTACTCGTATGAATAGGATCTTAGAGATCAACTCAGAGGAGAGAACCGCGGTAGTAGAACCAGGGGTTTTAAATGGAGATCTTAAAAGAGAATTAAAGAAGTATAACCTCTTTTATCCTCCAGATCCCGCAAGTTATACCTTTTCAACCATTGGAGGCAATGTAGCTACAGGTGCGGGAGGACCTCGAGGTTTAAAATACGGCACAACCAAGGATTATGTGCTCTCTCTCTTAGTTGGGCTCCCCGGAGGGCAAACACTAAGAACAGGTCCAGGGACATTAAAGGGAGTTGTACCCTATAATATTACCCCACTCTTTGTGGGTTCAGAGGGAACTCTGGGGGTCTTTTTGGAGATTCAGCTAAAACTCCTTCCTCTACCTGAAAAAAGAGCGCTTTTTTTAATCTATTTTCCAGAAGAATTATCAGCCTTAAAGTTAGGGAGTGAAATCTTACTTCAGGGTATAACCCCCGCCTGTGCGGAGTTTGTAGATAAAACTTCAATACTTGTCATTAAAGAAAGATTAGACGCTAAGACATCCTCTATTGAGGGTTTACTCTTCTTAGAGTTTGATGGCACTAAAGAGGAAGTTGAGAAAGTTCGAGTCAAAATAAGGGAGATTCTCGGGTCCAAGGAACTTTTTTTTCAGGAAGCGGAAGAAGAGCTTGAGATTGAGAAACTCTGGGAAATCAGAAGAGTGATTTCGCCCTCTTTGAGGACTCTGGGGAGTAAAAAAATCTCCGATGATGTAGTAATACCAAGAAGGGGAAGCTTGGAGTTCATAAAGTTTTTAAGAAATTTAGAAAAAGAAACAGGAGTGCTCATTGCAGCTTACGGACATGCAGGGGATGGCAACTTTCATGTAAATCTAATTTTTGATGAAGAGCATGAGAAAGTAGCCTTGCAGGTAAGGGAGGCTATATTGCGTAAGGTTTTAGATTTAGCAGGAACTCTCTCAGGAGAGCATGGAGTGGGTTTCACCAAGAGAAGCTTTGTTGTTTGGGAACTTAATGATTTTCAACTTGAGATTATGAGAAAGATAAAGGCCCTTTTTGATCCAAAGGGCTTGCTTAATCCTAACATCAAGCTACCTTGAAGCTCTACTTGGTAGGAGGAAGCCTCCTTTGTGAAGTAGGAAACTCAAGGATTTTATCTACTGCCAGTAAAGTAGTGTCAGAAACTTTAATTTGTTTGAAGACCCTTATACCTGCCTCTTTGATAGCCTCCCTCCAAAAGGTATCTCTTTCAAAGTCTCTACTTTCGTAGTCATATTCAAAATAGATTTCTTTTATGCCTGCACTGGCAATTAGTTTTAAACACACATAGCAGGGTGCCAAAGTGCAATATAGGCTTGCCCCTTCAAGGGAAAGGCCAAAACGAGCAGCTTGGGCTATAGCGTTTGCCTCCGCATGACTTGCCCTACAAAAATTGTATTTATCAATATCAGGAATGCCTTTTTCCCTGCGAAAACAGTAGTGCGGTCCCTTGTCTGTGCAGTGCCAGGCTCCCGGCATAGGACCATTATATCCCGTGGCTAAAATTCGTTTATCCTTTACGATAACTGCTCCTGTCGGCCGAGAGTTGCACCCTGACCTAATTGCTACTAATTTAGCAATTAACATAAAATACTCATGCCAATCTGGTCTTAACATACTCACTTTCTATAAAAGGGAAATTTTAGACAAATCTCTTTAACTTTTTTCCTTATTTCCTCTCTGAGCTTCCTATCCTCAGGCCTTAAAAGCACATCACACATGTAATGAGCAACCTCTTCTACATCTCTTTCCTTCAATCCACGAGTAGTAATTGCCGGTGTGCCTATTCTTATGCCACTGGTAATTTTGGGAGGCAGTGGATCAAAGGGGATGGCATTCTTGTTTACAGTTATTCCTGCCTCCTCTAAAATTTTTTCCGCTTCAGCTCCAGTTAGTCCTTTAGAGGAAACATCTACTAAAATAAGATGATTATCCGTGCCTCCTGAAACTACCCTAAATCCTCTCTCTATGAAGACCTTGGCCATGACTTTTGCATTAGCAACAACCTGTTGTTGATACTCTTTAAACTCAGCTTGTAAAGCTTCTTTAAAGCATACTGCCTTAGCTGCGATAACATTCATGTGAGGGCCACCTTGAATACCTGGGAAAATCATTCTGTCAATGAGTTTTCCATATCTTTCCTTACAAAGGATGAATCCTCCTCTGGGCCCTCTAAGAGTCTTGTGAGTGGTAGAGGTTATAAAGTCCGCAAAGGGCACAGGAGAGGGATGAATACCAGCTGCAACTAAGCCTGCAATGTGCGCCATGTCTACAAGTAAGTAGGCCTTAACTTCCTTTGCGATTTGATAAAAGGCCTCAAAATTGATCACTCGAGGATAGGCACTGGCTCCAGCAATAATGAGTTTGGGCTTTTCTACCTGAGCTATCCTTCTTATCTCTTCATAGTCTAAGGTCTCTGTTTCACGGGAAACCCCGTAGTGAACTATTTTATAGAGTCTACCGGAGAAGTTTACCGGTGATCCATGGGATAGATGTCCTCCATGAGAGAGATTCATGGATAAAATGGTATCACCGGGATTTAGCACCGCAAAGAATACAGCCATGTTAGCTTGGGTGCCAGAATGGGCTTGCACATTAGCATACTCTGCACCAAATAGGATCTTTAATCTCTCAATGGCAATTCTTTCTACCTCATCTACAAATTCGCAACCACCATAATAGCGAGCTGAGGGATAGCCCTCTGCATACTTGTTCATAAGAGCTGATCCTTCTGCCTCCATAACCGCAAGGGAAGCTAAGTTCTCTGAAGCTATCATCTCTAATTGATATTCCTGTCTCTCAGTCTCTTTAACAATGAGCTCCGCAATCTCGGGATCAATATCTCTAAGAGGTGACATTCTAACCTCCTATGTGGTATTTCTCAATTTTGTAACGAAGCATCCTTTCAGTAATTCCTAAGAGTTCTGCAGCTCGAACTTTAACTCCTTTTGCCCTTTCCATGGCCTCTTCTATACGGGTCTTTTCCAAGAGTTCTACCGCTTCCTCTAAGGGAAGTTTAAGAAGCTTGTCTAACAGGTTCTCCTTTCGGTTACTCTCCTCTAAAAAACCAAGATCTTCCCGAGTAAGGACCTCCTCCTCCGCTAAGATTATACCTCTTTCTATTCGGTTTTCCAATTCCCGAACATTTCCCGGAAACCTGTGATTCAACAAGGCACGAATAGCCTCCTGAGTAAGTTCTCGAACTTTTTTGCCGTATTTTTGATTAAATTTTTCTATGAAATATCTGCTCAACGGTAAAATATCTTCCCGTCGTTCTCTAAGAGGGGGGATGTGGATGTTTATAACATTTAGCCTCCAGTATAGGTCCTCCCTAAAATGACCCTCCCCAATCATTTTAGAAAGATCACGATTAGTGGCGGTAATGAGCCTGAAATTTACCTTCAGTTCCCTCACACTTCCTAATCTTCTGAAGGTATTGTCCTGCAGAACTCTTAAAAGTTTGGATTGCAGAGAAAAGGGCATCTCTCCAATTTCATCGAGAAAAAGAGTTCCCCCCTCTGCTAATTCAAATAGCCCAGGTTTGGCTTGATGAGCTCCAGTGAAAGCGCCTTTTTCATAACCAAAGAGTTCTGCTTCAAGTAGGGTTTCCGGAATAGCGGCGCAATTTATTTTTATAAAAGGCCCTTCTTTCTTAGAGCTCAATTGGTGTAAGAGTTTGGCCACTACTTCCTTACCAGTGCCCGATTCTCCTGTTATGAGCACTGGAGCTTGAGTATCTGCCACTTTATTTACTAAAGCTAAAACCTTCTTCATGGCCTCACTTTCCGCAATAACCCCTTCAATACTCTCAAATTCTCCCTTAGCCAAATATTTTAGACGCTCTTTTAGGAGATAGACTTCCCGTGTGAGTTTGTATTCCTTAAGGGCTCTCTCTATGAGAAGAAGTAGTTCCTCCAAATTTATAGGCTTTGCTAAGTAATAATAAGCCCCCTTTTTCATAGAAATAACCGCGTGTTCAATACTTGCAAAGGCAGTTATCATAATGACTGGGATGTGGGGATAGTTTTGTCTTATAAATTCCAGAAAGTTTAATCCGTCGCCATCAGGTAGACGCCAATCAAGTAATATTAAATTTATATCTTTACTTTGAAGGATATCTCTGGCTCTCTCTTGACTCTCCGCAAGATATAGGGAATAGCCTCTTTTGGATAAAAAATTCTCTAAAACATCTCTCTGTAGCCTTTCGTCTTCTACGATTAGTAAATTTTCTTTCCTCATAGCGGTTTCCAAAGTAGTCTAAAAATTTTACCACCCTCAGCTATATTTTCTATCTCTATTTTACCGTTGTGGGCTTCAATGATTTTTTTGACTAAGTATAGCCCCAAACCAAAACCCTCCTTTTTCGTAGTAAAAAAGGGATCAAAAATTTTCTCCTTTATCTCAGGTTCAATTGGTTGTCCGTTGTCGAAGACCTCCAGGACGAAATTGTCTTTAAGCTTTTTAAAAGTTACTTTTATAATCCCCTCTTTATGGATGGCATCCAGGGCATTTTTGATTAGATTTTCAAGGGCCTTTTTAATCCAAAAAGGGTCACCCCAGAGCTTATCTACTTCACTATTTACCTCAAAAATAAAGGGCTTCTTGGTCTGTAAACTTGCTGAAATTAATTTTAGGTCTGAGGCAAGGGTATCAACCTCAAAATAAAAGGGCTGAAGATTTATGTTTTTGTGGAAAAGAAGGATGTCTTGAGTCCAGTCAAGAATTCTCTTGATCTCCTGATGAAGTTGAGTCTCGTAAACTTTTAAATTTATCATCTCTTGCCCACTAGTCTGCAAGATTAAAAAGAGATTATTAAGACTATTCCTAAGTTCATGGGCTAAGGTTCCAGCCATTCTACCCAAAAGGGCTAATTCTCGTTCCGCTTGAAGCCTTCTTTCAAATTCCCTTTGGCGCTCTTCGCTTTTGGTTGCATAGTAATAGAGATATAATACTATAACCAAAACTAAGGTGAACAAAAACATAACCATCAAGGCATATTGAATAAAACTGTGATAGTAGGTGGAGATATCCAAGGTTAGATAAATACAATACTCTCTGGATTCAACTTTAGAGAGTTTAAGGGCTTTTAATAGGGTTCCCTCTCTGATTAAACGATTTTCACACTTTGAAAAAGGAGAGGAATCTTCATCGTAGTTCCAAGACAAAAAAAGCTCTCTTTGATAAAAGAGTGCCAGGCTTAGGAATTTTTCCCTTTTAAAAATATCCTCTAAGAAGTCAACCAAATCTAAGAGCCAACCTTTGCTCTCGGGAAGTTCTGCAAACTCAGGAAGAAAGGGTATTTTGTAATAGTTTTCTAAAAACTTAACATAGTCAAAGAGTTTGGTTTCAATGAGATTTAAAGTGTTATTTACCTTAGTGTTAATCGTTCTATCTAAGTAATATTTGAAATACAAGAGTTGAAAGAGATTTATGAAACTTATTATTATGAGAAAGATAATAGTGAGAGTTTTAAGGGGTTTTTTATGTTTCCAGAAGTTAAGTTCCTTGAGCAAGGTCTTTAAGATTCCTCCAAAGTCTGATTAGCCGTTTCTTTAGCTTCTTCTCAAAGCCCTGAGTCTTAGGTCGGTAAAAGCGCTTGTATCTTAAGTTTGAAGGTAAGTAGAGCTGTTCTACGAAGGCTCCTTTAAAGTCATGGGGATAGAGATATCCCTTTCCATAACCCATTTTTTCCATAAGGAGGGTCACCGGGTTGCGAAGATGAAGGGGCACTTCTTGATATCCTGATCTCTCAACCTCCTCTTCTGCTTCCTTTAAAGCTAAGTAGGCAGAATTACTTTTTGGCGCCAAAGCCACATACAGAGTTGCCATAGCCAAAGCTATGTCCCCCTCAGGAGATCCTAAGACTTCATAGGCCTGAAAGGCAGAAAGGGCAATCACCAAGGCTAAGGGATCCGCAAGACCCACATCCTCTGCTGCACAAATGAGAAGCCTTCTGGCTACATATAGAGGATCTTCTCCCGCCTTAAGCATTCGCACAAGCCAGTAAATAGCTCCGTCAGGATCACTACCTCTAAGACTCTTATGATAGGCAGAGATTAAATTGTAGTGCTCCTCTCCCCCTTTATCATAAAGTAGGGGTTTAAAGGGAAGAGCCTCCTTTAGATGCTCCATTTTAATTTCCCGTATTCCTCTACCCAAACTTCCTTCTACTAAGATTTCTAAGGTATTCAGAGCAAAACGGGCATCTCCTAAAGAAACCCTTGCTATAACTCTTAAAACCTCTTCCTCAATTTTCAGGTTTAGATCTCCTAACCCTCTTTCCTTATCTTGTAAGGCTCTTTTTAAGATGGACAGGATATCCTGTTCGTCCAAGGGAAGAAGCTTAATAATTTTTACCCGCGAAAGTAGAGGACTGATCACTTCAAAGGAGGGATTTTCAGTGGTTGCTCCAAAGAGAAAGATATCTTCTCTTTCCACATAGGGTAACAAAAAGGATTGTTGGGCCTTATTAAAACGGTGAATTTCATCAATAAAGAGAATAGTCCTTTGTCCCAGTCTTTTAAGTCGTTCCGCCTGAGAGATAAGTTCCTTTAATTCCTTTATTGAGGAATCTACCGCACTAATTGCCTGAAAGTGGGCAACAAATTTTTTTGCCAAGAGGTGAGCAAGGGTTGTTTTGCCTGTGCCTGGAGGCCCCCAAAAAATTAGAGAAAAGGGTTTGGCTCTTTTAAGAAGCAGGTCAAGAAGGCCTCCCTCTTTGAAGAGATGACTCTGGCCTACAAATTCTTCTAAATTTGTAGGTCTCAGCCTTTCCGCCAGGGTAGCCATCAATTTAAATTAAAGACTTCTTTTAAAATTTTCAAGAATTATTCCTTTAAGAGACCACTTTTCCATAAGAGACCACTTTTCTTTAAGTCCCTTCTCCTCAGGGAAAATCTTGATAAAAATGTTTTTAAATTTTTATAAGAGGCTTTCTTAGAAAAGGAATTTTGGGGGCACTAAAGTGGAAAAATTGGAGGGAATTCATAGGTAACGGAATTTATCTGGATCTCTGAGGCAAGATATCCTATGTGTAGCCCCTTTCATTTTCTAAAAAGTTGATTATTATTATTGAATTACAAAAATATTTCGCCCTCTTGACATATTGTAAAAAGGTTGTATATAAAGGGCTTGTTAATTTTGGTAATAAAGGAGAGGTTTGAAGGCGATGCCAACAATTAACCAATTAGTTAGACTGGGTAGAAAGAAAAAGGTGAGGAAGTCAAAGGCTCCTGCTTTGCAGGGAAACCCCCAAAAAAGGGGAGTTTGCGTGAGGGTTTATACAGTTACTCCTAAAAAACCTAATTCTGCCTTGCGCAAGGTAGCCAGAGTTAGACTTACCAATGGAATTGAGGTAACTGCGTATATCCCTGGTATAGGACACAATCTCCAGGAGCACTCAGTGGTCTTAGTAAGAGGGGGTAGAGTAAGGGATTTACCTGGAGTAAGATATAAGATTATTAGGGGAACCCTTGATGCTGCTGGAGTTCAAAATAGGAAAAAATCTCGCTCTAAATATGGAACACCAAGGCCTAAAACTACTAAAAAGTAAGAGAGGGACTTAAAAGATGCCTCGAAAAGGACCAGTGCCTAAAAGAGAAATTCCACCAGATCCTAAATTTGGAAGTGTGTTAGTTGCAAAATTTATTAATAACCTCATGAGAGATGGAAAGAAAAACACTGCGCGAAAAATTTTTTACTCCGCTTTGGAGTTGTTAAGAGAGAAGTCTGGAGGTGAGGACCCCTTAAGGATTTTTGAGGTCTCCATTGAAAAGGTAAAGCCCTGGTTGGAGACCCGTTCCAGAAGAATAGGAGGTGCCAATTATCAGGTGCCAGTGGAGGTAAGGCCTGAGAGGCAAGTTTCATTGGCGATAAAATGGATTATAAAAGCAGCCAGAGCACGCGGTGAAAGAACTATGGTGGAAAGGTTAGCTGGTGAGTTATGGGATGCCTATAATGAAAGAGGAGCTGCTATTAAGAAAAAGGAAGATACTCACCGTATGGCTGAGTCTAACCGAGTTTTTGCCCATTTTCGTTGGTAAATTTTAGAATCCTCCTGTTAAGTCTACCTGGTAACTAAAAGGGAGGAATTGTTTTATTATTTTAACAATTAAAATATAAGGGTGAGGGTATGACACCTGAGGAACTTAAAATTTTAAAAACTACGCGGAATATTGGAATAGTTGCCCATATTGATGCAGGTAAAACAACAACTACAGAGAGAATTCTCTATTATACTGGTAAAACCTATAAGATTGGGGAAGTTCATGAAGGCACTGCGGTGATGGATTTTATGATTCAGGAGCAGGAAAGGGGTATAACCATAACCTCTGCTTGCACCACCACTTTTTGGCGCAATCACAGAATTAATATTATCGATACTCCAGGGCATGTGGATTTCACTATTGAGGTAGAGCGAAGTTTAAGGGTTCTGGATGGAGCGGTGGTTATCTTTTGTGCCGTAGGTGGGGTGGAGCCCCAGTCAGAGACTGTTTGGAGACAAGCAGATAAATATAAAGTGCCTCGCATAACCTTTGTAAACAAAATGGATAGATTGGGAGCAGACTTTTTTGGGGTTTTAGAGCAGATGAAGGCTAGGCTTGGGGCTAATCCCCTGCCTATTCAAATACCCTATGGAGCAGAAGATAGTTTCGTAGGCGTAGTTGATTTGATAGAAATGAAAGCTATAGTCTGGGAAGAGGAGACACTTGGAGCAAAGTTTCATTACGAGGAAATTCCAGCTAAGCTTAGGGATTTAGCTGAGGAATATAGAATAAATCTCTTGGAGAAGCTTGCAGATGTAAATGATGATATTATGGAGAAGTATCTGGAGGGTCAAGAAATATCTCCAGAGGAAATAAGATCCGCCATAAGAGAGGCTACCTGTCAGTTAAAGATTGTGCCGGTTTTATGTGGAGCCGCCTTTAAAAATAAAGGGGTACAACCTTTGCTTGATGCTATCGTAGATTACTTGCCCTCTCCATTGGATATTCCTCCAGTGAAGGGTATTAATCCTAATAATGATCAAATTGAAGAGAGGCCTACTGACCCTGATGCCCCACTTTCCGCTCTTGCCTTTAAGATTATGACTGATCCCTTTGTGGGAACTCTCACCTTCTTAAGGGTCTATTCCGGGAGATTAGAATCGGGTATGAATGTGTATAATTCTACAAAGAGAAAGAAGGAGCGTATTGGTAGGTTGGTGAGAATGCATGCTAATCAGAGGGAGGAGATAACCGGCGCCTTTGCTGGAGATATAGTTGCTGCTTTAGGTCTTAGAGTTACCACCACGGGAGATACTCTTTGTGATGAAGCGCATCCCATTGAGCTTGAAAAATTAGAGATTCCTGAGCCGGTCATATCAGTAGCTGTTGAGCCAAAAACTAAGGCGGATCAAGAAAAGTTATCTCTTGCTTTACAGAAAATAGCTTTAGAAGATCCCTCCTTTAGAGTAACTGTTAATCATGAGACCGGACAAACTCTTATTTGGGGCATGGGAGAGCTACATCTGGAGATTATTGTAGATAGACTCGTCAGGGAGTTTAAGGTAGGGGTTAATGTGGGTAAGCCTGAGGTTGCCTATAAAGAGACTATAACTACGAGGGCGGAAGCAGAAGGAAAGTATATTAGGCAAACTGGTGGGCGAGGTCAATATGGACATGTAAAATTAATTGTAGAACCAAATAGTGGAAAGGGAATTGAATTTGTCTCTGAAATCGTTGGTGGGGTAATTCCCAAGGAATTTATTCCTGCAGTAGAAAAGGGTGTGAGAGAGGCGGCTCAGGAGGGAGTATTGGCAGGATATCCAATGTTAGATGTGAAGGTAAGACTTGTTGATGGGAGTTATCATGAAGTAGATTCTTCAGATCTTGCCTTTGCCATTGCGGGATCCTTGGCCTTTAAAGATGCTTGCAAAAGAGCAAATCCTGTGTTATTAGAACCTATTATGAAGGTAGAAGTGGTTTTGCCCGAGGAATATTTGGGAGAAGTCTTAGGAGATCTCTCCTCCAGAAGAGGAAGAGTGGAAGGAATGGATATGAGAGGAAATGTGAGGGTAATAAGGGTTTTTGTGCCCCTGGGAGAGATGTTTGGATATGCTACAACATTGAGATCTCTCACTCAAGGTAGAGGCACCTTTACCATGCAATTTGATCATTATGAAAAAGTTCCTTCACATTTAGCGGAGGCTATAATAAAGAAGGCTAAAGGATAAAATATTAGGAGGAAGAAGCTATGGCTAAGCAGAAGTTTGAGCGTAAGAAGCCCCATTTGAATGTGGGAACGATAGGGCATATTGATCATGGGAAGACGACGTTAACCAGTGCGATAACGAGGGTGTTATCGGCGAGGGGATTAGCGCAGTGGGTGCCCTTTGATCAGATTGACAAGGCACCGGAGGAGAAGGCAAGGGGTATAACGATACAGCTTGCCCATGTGGAGTATGAGAGTGAGAAGAGGCATTATGCCCATATAGATTGTCCTGGGCATGCGGACTATATAAAGAATATGATAACGGGAGCGGCGCAGATGGATGGTGCGATTTTGGTGGTAGCAGCAACTGATGGGCCGATGCCTCAGACGAGGGAGCATGTGTTGTTAGCGAGGCAGGTGAATGTGCCAGCGATAGTGGTATTTATGAACAAGGTGGATATGGTAGATGATGCGGAGTTATTGGATTTAGTGGAGCTTGAGGTGAGGGAGTTGCTTAGCAAGTATGGATTTCCTGGGGATGATGTGCCGGTGGTGAGGGGTAGTGCGTTGAGGGCTTTGGAGTGTGGATGTGGGAAGGAGGAGTGTTCGTGGTGTGGTAGTATATTGGAGTTAGTGAGGGCGATAGATGAGTATATACCTCAGCCTGTGAGGGATGTGGATAAGCCCTTTTTGATGCCGG
>JANXCE010000016.1 GCA_025059715.1 Caldimicrobium sp. | reverse complement strand
CAATTAGCCTTATTCAGCGGAGGTTGTAGATACCACTTTATAGCGACGAATCTTAAAGTTGAAGCAGAGGGGGTTGTATGGAGATACAACGAAAGGGCAAAGATAGAAAGGGTAATTAAGCAGCTAAAAAGTGGCTTTGAAATGGATTATATGCCCACAGGGGAGTTTGGGGTAAGTAATTCCTGGTTTGCACTTGGAGTGCTTGCCTGAAACACATTTATTACGAAAAAAAGGGCAAAGGATGCCCCCAAATTTTAGGCCATTAAAATGTTAGGGTTTGTTTTTATGAAAACTCTCTATGTGCCCATTGTTGTAGGTCTCCCCAGGAGGAATTACTTCCTCCTCTATTCCCCACTTTTTAATAGGACTTACTAAAGGCTTGAACTTAACTTCAGAGAGGATTTAATTTATGTTTATTTTAGGTTTCAACCCTAACATTTAATTGGTCCAAAAAAGGGAGGCGAGTTAGGGAAAGTAGTGAGGCATGCTTAGAGGCTATGTTTAAAGATACCTCACGAATCGGTGAGACGATGTTGTGTGAAAGATGTTGACATAGAAGGAAGATCTTAATTTAGAATACATAGATAAAGCAGGGTAAGGGGGAGGTGGTATTTTTCGCGAAGGCAAAGAGGTAAGAATCAATTGAAGTTCAGGGGGATGAGCTCTACTTAAATTGTAGATAAATTGTAGATAAATTGTAGAGAAAGAAGGATAGAAAGGATAATACTTCTTAAAGCTTAAAGTATTAAGAAAGAGGAAAATAAATTATCTTTTTTCATACTTAAAGTTGTATCGACAAATTTGGGATAAAAACAAACCTTTACAATAATTGTATGTCTTTTATCTTTTATACACCATTATTGCCATACTTTATGAAAAATTGTATTAAGAAGAATGGATTGCCCTTATGGAAGAAAATGATAATTATTAAACAAGCTACTAAATATTCGCAGATGGATGGACGCCTCGTCTGTAAACACGGTCGCACAGGTCAAATCTATCACCTAAAAATCGCAGGTTATAAGATAATTAACGACCTCCTTGCAGGATAAAAATTGGATAATGTCTGCGACATAATCTTTTATATCATAATCTTCACCAGATGACCTCATTATTATCTCTGCAAGAACAGGTCTTATATGTAGTAAATTCTTATCATATTCCTTTATCATTTCAATTATGCTATCCGTAACCTTTGCCAATGTTTCACTATTCCTACTTGATTGAAATTCTTTGATTTTCAATAAAATTTCACTTATTTTTTAAGATTGAGATTACATAATTGTTTAATTTTTTGTTTCTCTTAAAATTTTGATCCAATAATGCTCTTTCACTGATTGCAATTATCTATCCTAACCATAGGTCATCATATAACATCTCCTCCAGCTGTTTTTTTGAAGTGCTCAATATTATATTTTTGCTCTCCTACAAAAAGGCTTTTAATAACTTCATTTCCATATACAGCAATTATGTTTATCTTTATACTATCAGCTTCAAATTCAATAAAAAATGCCCCCTCAGATAGTTCTTTTTCATCAAGTGTATATTGAATATTTCTATCCTTAAGAGTTTTGATTATATCGTTTTTACCTCTTACTAAACCATTATAGCAAATACTCCATTCTTCATCTTTTTGTCTTATTGCAGGCTCCCCTTAAATATTAAACAGAACTCCCCCTATTAGAAAAATATTGCTTATACCAAAATTCTTAATACAATTTCTAAAAGATTGATTTCCTATAATCAACTTTGTGAATTTGTTAAACTTTTCCATAAATTCAACCCTTCCTACAGTACACCTAGAATAAACATTCATCTTCAATTCACAAAAAGCAAGATTATCTCCGCTTTTATGAACAATGTCAAATTTTAGTTTTGTTAGCTCAGACTCTTCTAATTCGATGGTTTGCCCCAACCATTGAGGAAGTTTCATTAAAGCAAATTCAAACTCCCTTTTTTTCTGATTCTCCTAATTCCTCTAAAAGTTTAGCAACAAGATTTCCTCTTGCTGCCTGACTGTCTTGGTAATTAGATGTTATTGTCTATAATAATTCATAAAAACTATACAAGTTTTCACTTACAAGAGATATGTGAGATAATCCATGAAAAACCTCATCAAAAATATTAAAAATTGATTCCATATTAAGACTTCTTTTAAACATTTCTTGTACTCTTTTCAAATACATTCTTTTTAGACCCTTTTTTATTTCGTTTCGTGGCTATGGACAAATAAGTAATCTTCTAATTTGCACGCCTTAGCCTCTTTCTTATACTTTTTATTATGGCACTTTTTCTCTTTTGTAAGAAACTTTCTATGTTGTCACTCAATAAATCGTCTAAAGCATCAAAGGGTATGATGTGAGATTCCAGTATAGACTTTAATTTCTCCTCTCCATGTAGCTTTATTAGTTCACCAAAATATTCAGAAGGTTTTTTGTTCGATTTTTCAACATTTGTCGTAAGTAGTGTCTTGTTAATAATACTATCAACATTAACAAATGGATGTTGAGAAAATCGTGACTTTGGAAATATATGGTCATCTTGAACTTTTTCTTTATCAAATTGCGGTGGCTGACCAGTTTTAAAATCATAGGCACCTTGTAGTATAATCAGATTTATAACTCCTCTATATATTGCAGAAGATTGTTTATCAACATCTAAGTTAACTTCCTCACAGTTAAATTTCTGAATAAACTCAGGTTCTTTGTTATTCTCAATCCAGTCCTTAACAGCTTTAAAGTCATTTGCTGATGTAGCATCTACCGCTTGGTCGTATCTATTAGAAAACACAGCAGTCCAATACCAACAGTCTATTTTATCATAATTCAACGATGTCTTTATTCTTTTAGTTTCAATAAAATCAATCATAACAGCAAGTGGAACTAACATCGTAGTATAAGGCATCCACTTTTTAAAATCTAAGACACCATAACCATTTTTTATGTCAACAACTCGGTTGTATGCCTTTTCTAATGCTCTGCATGCTCTTTCCCAATCTTCTTTGAAATTTTGCGGGTCTAACTCAAAAATATTTTTGCGCCTTGGCTCTTTCCCTCTTATTAAAGCAATTACCTTTAAAATAAATTCCGGCGAAATAAATTTTAAAAACTCGTAGTTTTTTTTAGCGTCTTCTAACAATTCTCTTAATTTAACACCATTTCTGTATAATTTTGCAGTTAAAAGATCGAAAATAGACAACGGTTTTCCAGTCCTATTTATTCTCTCAAAAGTTTCAACTATTTTTTCTAAATCTGTATCTCTAGGCAAGAAAACCGTATGAATTTCATAATTTTGAAAATTATTAGCCAGTGTGACTATCTTATCAAATCTTGGATCATCTTTGAATTGCTTAGCTAATTCTCCTATATCTTTAAGAAGACTAAATGGAATAATGCTTTTGTTCTTCTTTATTTCGTTCTGTTTTATTTTGTCGTTCTCGCTTACTGCAATTACTGCACTATCCCACTGCCTCTCAAGTGCCTTATCCAGATCAAGATAAAATCGATAAGGACCCTTTCTATTTTTTAAAGGTATCTTTGGTTCATACAAAGCATAGAATAATGCTGAACTTCGCTGTTGACCATCCAATAATATTTTTACTGTTGATTGCATTTTGACATCTTTATTAATTTTTTCTACACCTTCAACTAACCTTAAAGCGAAAGGGGAATTATCCTTATGATGTTCCAGCAATAACATGGAACCAATAAAGTAGTTACCCAAAACAGAAACAAGTAATTCTCTCACATCTTCTGGTTCCCAAACGAAACTCCTTTGAAAATCTGGCAAAACAATAATTCCATCATGTATCTCCCTTACAAAATCAATTACTCTTACTCCCATTTTCGTTTTTCCCCTATGGTTTATTGGGTTTATGACAAATTATTATGCTTTCTCCTCTTATTGCCCTATTGTAAACACCTAACAAAGGATTGAATATTAATTTTTCGAACTTAAATCCAACTTCTTCAAAGAATTTTAAGTTGTCAGAGTTGTAGAAAATTTTTTCCATTAACTGTACTATCTCCAATTACAATTGCTAACTTGCCACCGGGTTTTAATGCCCAATAGATATTTTCTATAGATTCTCTTAAGTCCTCATAATATAAGGCAACCCTCGAAGGTAATCCATTGTAGTTGTCCTTTGGATGTTTATTTTTTTCATTCTAAATACTTAGATTCAATCTTTTTTATGTCTATTCCAAAGTAATCATATGCAATCTTGTCTTTTCCAACATAATCTATGGAAAAATAGTAAGGTGGACTTGTAATACAGGCATCAAACTTTTCTTTCATTTCACTCATATTCTTTAGTTCAAGTATATCACCTTCTATAATGTGAGCTGATTCAAATTTAAGGCCGTATTTTTCTTTAATTTCCATCGTCTTTTCATAGCAATTCTTTATATAGTTAAATTTTTCAATAAAAAGACCTATCTCGCCCTTTGCATTATATTTTGAAGTTCTTACAAAAGCATCAACCGTATCAAAGTATACAACTAGCATTAATTTATGTATTCGAGAGTCTGGATGTTGCCATTTTTTACTTTTTATTAACTCAAAGATATCCTGTAACTCACTTGTTGTAAAATCAAGTTTCTGTTTTTCTATGAAAAGCAAATCATTTTTCAATTCAGCTAAAGTAATTCCCATAGGAGTAATATCAATCCCTACGCTTTTAATTCCCATAAGAGAGGCCTCATGGGTAGTAGTTCCGGAGCCATTGAAAGGATCAAAGATAAGAGAATTGTGATTTAGTTTAAAGGCATTGATTAAAGTTCTTACCAATCTTGGATAGAATTTTCCATTATACGGATAAAGATTATGGAAGGCATAAGCATTAGTGTCGTCAAATTTATCCACTAAGCCAGCATAAAGAGTTGTTTTCCCTCTGACCTTTTCGAGATGTGCAACTCTCAATCTCACGAATTCCTCATTACCCTTGAATTTAACTACTCTATTTATAGGATCAATTGTATATTCTTCGGTTAGTCCCTGTAATTCCAAATCTAAAAATTCTAAATCAGCCAATGTTTGCATCCAAAATCCAAAAGTGGTATCTCCTTTAGGAAGAATATAATTTGCAAATTCTTTAGTATAGGCCTCCATGATTTCTCCATAAGATGGAAACTCGTAAGTTCCAAACATTGTTGCCTGTTTTACTTGGCTTTGGGGGGAAATGTGCCTAGTCATTTTCATAATCTCCTCTTTTATATCGAAGAGGAATAGAAAGCAAAATATTATACTTAAATTTCCAATAGGTAAATTTGAGCATGCCCATAAATAAATGCAAAAGTCCTTTGCTCGTCCATCCGAGCCATTATATACCTTTATATCCCTTCACAATACTCTATGCTACAGACCTGCACTTACTCTTCAGGTGCTCTCCACTTCTTTTCTGTCCTTGCATAACAAAAGGCTTAAGCTTCTCCTTGATTTTTCGTTCCTTAAAAGTTTCTTCCACCTCGTAAACCGTGTCTTTAAACTTTACATAAGCCTCGTTAGTAGTCCCCAAAAATCTTCTCATAGAGAGCTAGGTCTTTTAGAATACAATACATAGAGAATCCACAATTACCTTTTGCCTTTCCCTCTTTTCATTAAGAGGGCTCCCGGAATTGACTTATTTATGATTTTACCCCCTTATTGCATTCCTAAAAGAGGCGAAGATTATGTAATTTTACACAGACCTTTAAACGAAATTTAATTTACCGTTCATAACCATTTAACAGATACTTACTAAAAATAGCTTACAAATGTCGCTGGCCATACTTGAGCTTCACGATGTTAGTCCCTATTTTGAGGAGGAATTTTTTTTGGCTCTTGGATTATGCAAAGAGTATGAAATCGAGACCTATTCCCTTTTAATAGTGCCTAATTACAAAGAGAGATGTCCCCTTTACGAAAATAGATCCTTTGTTGAGGTCCTAAAAAGTTTGAATAAAGCGGAGTTTATTCTACATGGATATTCCCACCAAGGATCGACCCCTTTACATCAGTATGTGTGGACTTCAGGTGAAGGAGAATTTTCCTTGGCCAATTCCAAGGAAACGCTCTTTAAAATTTGTCAAGCTCAGGCGGAGGTATCTGGTCTTGGCTTAAAATGCCATTTTTTTGTGCCACCTGCTTGGATTGGTAATGCTCACTTAGAGGAAACCCTTATCAACCAGGGATTTAAAGGCATTGGTTATAGGTTCTACATAAAATTTTTTAATCCTTCTCAGAGATTTTTCTCTCCTGTGATAGTGCTTAGCAACAGAAGGGGCTTATCCTATTTATCCATAAAAACTACTAAGTTTCTATTTTCCCTATGGAGGACCTTTCCAGTGTTACGTTTAGCGCTGCACTGTGCTGATTTCAGAGATAAAAGAAAGATAGAGCTGTGGAAAGAGACCTTAGAGATTACCAAAAAAGAAAGGAGGTTTATAACCTATGGAGAACTTCTTAGCCAAAGTAGATCTTCACCTACACTCTAAGGCCTCAAGTTTACAAACCGCTTGGTATAACAAACTCTTTAATTGCCCCGAGAGTTTTACTGATCCAAAGGAAATTTATAAGAAACTTCGGGCCCGTGGGATGTCCTTTATAACTATCACTGATCATGACACTATTGAAGGAGTTCTTGAAATAGGGGATTTACCTGGGGTATTTTTAAGTTGTGAATACACTGTTTTTATACCCGAAGAAAAGGCAAAAATTCATGTTTTGGTATTTGGATTAGAGGAAAAGCTTCATATGGAGCTTCTTTATTTGAGGGAAAATGTATATGATTTTGTGCGTTTTTTAAGAGATAAAGGCTTAGCCTATTCCCTTGCTCATCCCCTTTACTCTGTTGAGGGAACCAAGATTACTCAAAATTTAGTTGAAAAAATGGTGCTTCTCTTTGATAATTGGGAGGGTATTAATGGAACAAGAGGCGACGGGGTGAGATACATAGAGGAGGCGATTGCAAGACACTATTCAGGGTGGGAGCGAATTTTTCAACTGGCAAATAAATATAACATTGAGCCTTTACGCCAAAGGGAAAAAATATCCTTTACCGCTGGCTCTGATGACCACGGTGGTCTTGATGTGGGAAGAACTTGGACTGCGGTAGAAGGAGCCAAAACTATTGAAGAACTTTTATATGGAATAAAAGAGGGCAAAACCAAGGTAGGCACCGAGAATTTAGGTGAGGAGAGAATCCTTCGAACTCTGGTAAGGGTTAGCTATGAATTTGCCAAGAATAAAAACTATATTCCTCCAGAGATTGCCGCACTCCTTGATGCTACTTTTAGGAGCTCCGATCAGGCTATGATTTACACCATACTTGAGAGCTACCTTGGGGAGGATCTCAAAGAAAAGAGCTTTCAGGAAGTAGTTAAAAATTTACCTAAGATGGCGATAACTAAGCTCTGGAAGACCTCCTCTCCCAGGCACTTAGGTGAAGTCTTCCTATCACTTTTCGTTCACTTCCTTTGCGCTTTAATAAAGTATGCCCAAAAGAGGGAAGAAGACAGAATAAAAAGATTAGCTATGGATTTGGGGATAATCAATGGAAGAACTCCCAAGGTAGCCTACCTTGTAGATACCTATCCCTATGTAAATGGGGTCACAAGGAGTTCTGAAATCATAAGGGAACTCTCTTACAACTACGACTTACCTGTTTATCTGGTTACTTGCCACTCTGAAAAAATGGAAGCTCAGAGGATGATAAGGCTGGAACCTTTGTTTGAGATTCCCACTCCTTTTTACGAGGAGATGAAGTTAGGTTTTCCTAACATGATTGAACTCCTTCAGTTATTGGAAAAAAAAGGCTTTACCCAGATCCACATTGCAACTCCTGGACCTCTTGGAATTATGGGATTAATTGCAGGTTATGTCTTAGGGTTAAAAATAACCTCAACTTATCATACGGATTTACCAACCTACGCCAAAATTTACACTATGGATGAAGAGGTAGAGAAGTTAGTGTGGAAAGCCATGAAGTTGATTATTGACCTCACAGACCGGTTTTTTGTTCCTTCGGAGTATTACAGGAATCTGTTAATTGCCAGAGGCGTAAATCCCGAAAAACTCTTGGTGTTTAGGAGAGGAGTTGATACTGACCTTTTTTCTCCAAAATGGAGGGATAAAACCTATTGGAAGTGGCACTTAGGGATCAGAGAAGATTGTCCTGTAGTTCTGTATGTGGGAAGGATTTCGGAGGAAAAAAATTTAGATACCTTTCTCTTTGTCGCTAAGCATGTGCCAGATGCTGCCTTTGTTCTGGTGGGAGACGGGCCCTATAGAAAGGAGCTTGAAGAAAGGGCTTCCGCAAATGTATACTTTCTCGGTTATAAGAGTGGGGAGGAACTTGCCAAAATATACGCCAGCGCGGATCTCTTTCTTTTTCCCTCGGAGACTGAAACCTATGGGTTAGCTGTGCTTGAAGCCCTGGCCAGTGGTTTACCAGTTATAGTAAGCCATCTTGGGGCCACTAAAGAGCACATAGAGGAAGGTAAAAATGGCTTAATTGCCAATAACCCTGAAGACTTTCTCTCTAAGGTCTCATTTATGCTTTCAAATAAAGGCCTAAGAGAAATGATGGCTCAAAGCGCAAGAGAAAGTGCTCAAAAGTTTGACCTTGTTACAAGTTACAAAAATTATCTTTATTCAATAATGTTCTCCTAATAATTGTGATCCATGAAAATCATTGATATAACCCCTTTCTTTCATAAGAAGAGTGGGGGTATCAGACAATACCTTTTAGAAAAGGCAAAATTTTTAAGCGCCTACCCCGAAATTAAACATATATTGATAGTCCCAGGTAGGAAAAAAACACTCTCTCACCTATACAATAGTAAAGTCTATGAGGTATCCTCTGTTCCCATTCCAGGGGTAGGAGGTTATAGATATTTCAGAAATTTGGCAGAGATTAAAGAGATTTTAGAAATGGAATGCCCCCACATCGTTGAATTTGGGGGTATTTACCATTTAATTGATAGATTTAAAGAAGGCAAATTTTATAAAGTATGCTTTTATCATTCGGATGTAGAGCTCTATTTTTCACTATTTCACCTTCCTCCCCTTTTTAGAGACTGGCTGTGGAAAAATTTTCTGGTCAAAAAATTTAAAAGAATGGACCTCATTTTTTCTCCCTCACGCCCTCAAAGGGACAAGCTTATAAAACATGGTTTGGAAAAGGTCATAACTCTAAATTTGGGAGTAGATATCAATATCTTTAATCCCACTAAGAGAGATGACTCTTTTGCAGAAAGATATAACTTGAATGGAAAGGTAGTAAAACTTCTTTATGTGGGTAGGCTATCTCCAGAGAAGAATGTCTCTTTTCTTTTAAAAATTATGGAAAGATTGGACGCTAAAAGCTATCAGCTTTTTGTAGTAGGTGATGGGCCTGAGAGAGCCAAAGTGGAGAAAATAGGAAAAAGGTTAGGTAATGTTATTTATCTTGGTTACATAGATAATAGAGAAGAGCTTTCTACCCTTTATGCCAGTTGCGATATATTTATAAGTGCATCCAATAGTGAGACCTTTGGCTTAGCCTTTGTCGAGAGTCAGGCCTGTGGCTGTGTTCTTGTGGCTCAAGATATGGGTTTAGAGACCCAACCCTTTAAGGAGTTTTTAGTCAAAGGAAGCTCAAAGAAGGAAAGTTTACTGGAAGACTATCATAGAGCCATTAACAGGGCAGCATCTTTGCTTTCCACAAATACATCACTAAGATATCAAATAAGCTCCTTTATTCATAAGGCCTTCTCCTGGGAAGAAACCTTTAACCAACTGCTTAAGCACTACGAAGCTCTTTTAAAATCTTGACTCAAAAAATTAGTGCTTTCTCAGCAGTTCTGCTTTTTGTTAGAATTCAACCTATCTGAAGGCATTCGTTTACAGGTGGAAGGGAGTCTTGTAGATTGGTGTAAGTAAAGAGGAAGGTTTAAAAGCTGTGGGGAGTAGAGAGTGCACATAGGTAAGTAGCACCTTAGGCCCATTAATTTGCAAGGAGAGTATCATGACCTTTTTGAAAAATGAATTAAAAGATTGGGAAGACAGAGAGTTCTTTGACAAGTGAAGGGAGCTAATGTGAGGGTAAATAATTAATTAAATAAAGTATACAATTTTATGATTAATTTACAACCATCGGCTGTATATGATGGATAGTGGGTTTCAGAGGGTCAATTTGTAAAATATAGTTTGTTCTAAACAATCACAAGGTTTGATTGATGAGGCTTGTATGGGGTTAGGGGTTGCAACCTGCCCCGCTTCAAAGGGGATTGCATGGGGAAAAGGCAACCCGACCCGCTTCAAAGGAGATTGCAGAAAGAGGGGACCGCCCAGCTTCAACCTCCCTTAAGGTGAGAAATTGCCTATTCCCGAAACACATACTAAAATATCTTCATGGCTCAGCCTTATTTTCCCTTTGACCGCACTCTAAAAGAAGTTCTGCAAAGACTTCCCTTCAAAATCATCCAAATCCTCTTTTGCTCTAAGGTCTCCGAAGTCCTTGAAAGCATTTTCCCCACAACCAAAGAAAGAAAGGCAGACTTCGTAGGAAGGCTTGAAAATGGCACCCTTATTCACCTTGAAATTCAGAGCACCTATGATCCCACCTTGCCTCTAAGGCTCATTGATCTCTACTTAAGGATCTATGAAAGATACGGAGCCTATCCTTTACAGGTTTTACTTTGGGTAGGAGACAAGAAGTGTCCCTATAGAACAAGGTATCGTTTGGGAAGACTTGAGCACCGAGTTAAGGTTGTGGAAATGAGAAAGATTAGTTGTAGGGAACTTCTTGAGAGTGAGGTGGAGGAGGATCAGTTGCTTGCTATTTTGTGTAAGAGGGAAAGAGACTTTTGGGATAGGCTAAGGGAGAGGGTTGAGAGGCTTAAGGAGGAAAAGAGAAGGGATTTTTTGATGAAGCTTTTGATGCTTGCAAGACTGAGGAAGGATGCTTATAATGAAGTAGTAAAGCTATATGAGGAGGTAACAAGGATGCCCTTAGTGATTGATAAGAGTAGAGATCCCTTTTTTATTGAGGGAAGGAAGGTGGGGAGAAAAGAGGGGATACAGGAAGGCTTGCAACAGGGCTTACAACAGGGTTTACAGCAGGGCTTACAACAGGGTTTACAACAGGGTTTACAGCAAGGACTTTTAAAAGATGCTCAGGAAATGGTGCTTGAAGTGGTGGAGGTAAAGCTTGGGAGAGTGCCAAAGGGCCTTGAGGAGCAGATCAAGGCAGAAACTGACCGAGAGAAACTAAAGAGGCTTCACCGGGAGCTCATCCTTGCCTCAAACCTTATGGAAGTGATCCAAAAATTTGGCTACAAAATCAATTAGACCAAACGGGAATACTTTAGAAGCATATTAGTATATTAATAAAATCACTCCATTTTTCATAAACCCCAACATGATTTCCATTAGTAAACTCACGGTTTTAAACTTACTTGCAAGAAATTAATACTCAAAAAAAGACCTGTCAAAAAATCAAAAGGCTTGATTGGTGATTCATAACCAGAAGGTTAAACTCTCGTTTATGGTCACTTTAAGGGTTTGTTACAACTATCTTGCTTATATCTAAAAATATGTTAATTTGCTCCTAAAATTTAGAAAAGGAGATACTTTAAGCTATGAGTAAAGAGGTGGTAAACATTATTTTAGCTGGAACGGGTGGGCAAGGTATAGTGTTAGCTAGCAGAATTATAGCTCATTGTGCCCTAAAAAGTGGCTACGAGGTGAAAGAGAGTGAAATCCATGGTATGGCTCAAAGGGGAGGTTCGGTCATAGGGCAAGTGCGTTTTGGTAAGAGAGTTTTTGCACCCACCATTCCTGTTGGAGAAGGGGATCTCATGCTTGCTTTAGAGGAGATGGAAGCCCTTCGTTACTTACATTATGTTAACCCCGAGGGAGTAGTGATCTTAAATCAAAAACAAATAGTGCCTCCTGCCCTATCCCCTGAGCAGTATCCTAAGGAGGTATTAAATAGAATTAAGGCTAAGGGATATAAGGTCTTAGCTTTGAAAGCCCAAGATATTGCCCAAAGATTGGGCAGTTCAAAAGTTGAAAATTCTGTCCTCTTAGGCGTGCTTTCCCTCTTCTTGCCCTTTGAATTAGACCACTGGAAGGAGACTATAGCTCAAGCAGTGCCTTCCGACATGATTGAACTCAATTTAAAGGCCTTTGAGGAGGGAAGAGCCTTTGGTGAAAAGATACTTTCGTCCTGAGATTGAGCTCCTAAGTCGTGATGCTCTGAAAGAGCTACAATTTAAGAGATTAAAAAAGATAATAAACAAAGTTTACAATTTAGTGCCTCACTATAGAGAGAAGTTTAAGAGGGCAGGAGTTAAACCCTCCAATCTAAAGTCTTTAGAGGATATTAGGCTTTTTCCCTTTACGACGAGAGAGGACCTCTTTGTAGACTATCCCTTTGGGCTGTTGGCGGAGCCCTTGGAAAAAGTGGTTCGTCTACATACCTCAAGTGGGACCACGGGAAAGCCCAAAGCTCTCTTCTTTAGTAAAGAGGATATCAAAGCTCAAGCAGAGTTAATAGCACGCTCTTTAGTGATGAGTGGTGCTACCGCAAGTGATATTTTGCAAAATTCCATGACTTATGGGCTGTTTACTGGAGCTTTAGTTATGCACTATGGGGCGGAACTGCTGGGCATGTTAGTTATACCAGCGGGTCCAGGTAATACCGAAAGACAAATAGAGCTTATGCAAACCTTTGGGACCACCTGTATTCATATGACACCAAGTTATGCCCTATATGTGGCCACTATTATTCAAGAGAGGGGAATAAGACCTGGCATTGATATTAAGCTCAAAAGAGCTTACTTAGGAGCAGAGCCCTATTCAGAAGAGACCAGAAGAAAAATTGAGACTATGCTAAAGGTAGAGGTCTACAATTGTTACGGTCTTTCCGAGATGGGAGGGCCTGGTGTGGGTTTTGAGTGCCCTGCAAAAGATGGATTACATATTTGGGAGGATGCCTTTTTGGTAGAGGTTGTAAATCCTAACACTGGAGAACCTTTAAATCCCGGTGAAGTTGGGGAGCTTGTGCTGACTACCCTAAATAGAACCGCTATGCCCCTAATAAGATATCGCACTAAAGATCTTACTACCCTGTTAGAGGGCCCCTGCCATTGTGGAAGAACTCATATAAAAATAGCCAGAATATTAGGTAGAGCAGATGATATGTTTATTGTAAGAGGAGTCAATATCTTTCCTCAGCAGATAGAGGGAGTTTTGATGAGTATAAAGGGAGTAGCTCAAAATTATCAGATTATTCTTGAAGGCTACGATGAAATGACTATAAAAGTAGAGATTGATCGCGAGTTTTTTGATGGGCGCATAGAGCGAATTCTTAAACTTAGAGAGGAGATCACAGAGAGGCTAAGGCAAGCTCTACAAGTTAGACCTAAAGTGGAGTTAGTTGAACCAGGCACCTTGCCTATCTCAGAAGGAAAGGCTAAAAGAGTTATAGATAAAAGAGTACTTTGAGATAGGAAATAGGGGGCTATGAAAATAGTAGAAATACTCAGCATTTTCGCCGAAAACAAACCAGGAAAACTTGAAAAAATAACTGAAGTCTTGGCTCACGAAATGATTAACATTCTTGGATTTTCTATTGCCAGCGTGAAAGACTTTGGAGTTATAAAATTGCTGGTAGATGATGTAGATAGAGCCTATGAAAAATTCAAAGAAAAAGGATTTATAGTAGCTAAGCTTCCTGCCTTTGGTATCGAACTCGAAGATAGACCAGGAGGGTTATACGAGGTAGTAAGAAAGATAAGTGCCAAAGGTATTAACATTGAAAGCGCCCTAGTATATGTAGTGGAGACTAGAAAAAGAGCTTTCTTTGTCTTTGAGGTAGAGGCTCCCCATAGGACTTGGGAACTTTTAAAGGAAGAGAATTTTAATTTTTTAGAAACCTCCCAATTAAGAACCAAACAATAAGGAGGTATATCATGTATTGGAACAAGGATATGGAAACTCTATCTAAAGAGAAATTGAGAGAGCTCCAGTTAGAGAGACTTAAAAGGATAGTTAGGTATGCCTATGAAAGAGTGCCCTATTATAGGAAAAATTTTGACGCGATAGGACTAAAACCAGAGGATATTAAAACATTAGAAGATATTAGATACATTCCCTTCACCAGTAAGGCGGATTTAAGAGAGGTTTATCCCTTTGGAATGTTTGCAGTGCCAATGAGCGAGATCATGGAGATTCACTCCTCGAGTGGAACCACGGGCAAACCAGTAGTTATGGGTTACACCAAGGCAGATCTTGAGGTATGGAAGGAGGTTATGGCTCGTTCTCTTGTTATGATGGGTGTCACCAAAGAAGACATAATTCAAATTGCCTATGGATATGGTCTATTTACTGGAGGTTTAGGATTTCACTACGGAGCCTTAGCTGTTGGAGCAACAATTGTTCCTGCCTCTGCAGGTAATACTCGTAGACAAATAGAACTCATGCAGGATTTTGGAACCACTGTGCTCTGCTGCACTCCTTCATACGCCTTATATTTAGCAGAATATGCTCAAGATGAAATGGGTATAGATCCCTCTAGCCTCAAATTGAAGGCAGGAAGTTTTGGAGCTGAGATGTGGACTGAGGAGATGCGCAAAGAAATAGAAAAGAGATTTGGACTAAAGGCCTATAATGTATATGGGCTTACCGAGATTATAGGTCCAGGAGTTGCCCATGAGTGTCAACTGCAAAAGGGTCTTCACCTTCAAGAAGATCATTTTTATCCAGAAATAATTGATCCTGAAACTGGAGAAGTCCTACCAGAGGGTCAAAAGGGAGAGTTGGTCCTTACTACTCTCACGAAAGAGGGAGTTCCCATGCTACGATTTAGAACCAGAGATATTACTGCCTTTATTCCTGGAGAATGCGCCTGTGGTAGAACCTTTATCAGGATTGAGAGAATTACTGGAAGAAGCGACGATATGATTAAGGTGAGAGGAGTCATGCTTTTCCCTTATCAGATAGAAAAGGCTATCTTAGAAGTTCAAGGTGTTGAGCCCCATTATCAGATAATCTTAACCAGACCTCACCATTTAGACGAAATAGAGGTGCAGGTGGAGGTCTCCAAAGAGGTTTTCTCTGATGAGGTTAAATCCTTAGAGGCTCTGCGAAAAAAATTAGAAAAAAGAATTGAAGAAGCGGTAGGTATAAGGGTTAAGGTCACCTTAGTTGAACCTAAGAGTTTACCTCGGAGTGAGGGCAAAGCTAAAAGAGTTATTGACAAGAGGGGATTAAACTAAACATAAGTTTCGGTCAGTGGAGGTGAGAAGTCATGAAAATTAAACAGATCTCCGTCTTCTTAGAAAATAAGAAAGGTAGGCTTTACGAAGCATTAACCGCTATAGCCAAAGAGGGAGTAAACATAAGAGCTCTTACTATTGCCGATACCTCAGATTTTGGAATTTTGCGGATGATTGTAAACAATCCCGAGCTTGCTAAAAAGGCCCTTGAAGAAGCAGGGTTTACAACGAAGATAACAAGTGTAATCGCTGTGGGGGTTAAGGATCAACCTGGTGGATTAGCAGAGGTTCTGAAAATCCTTTACGAGGGAGATATAAATGTTGAGTATCTCTATGCCTTTGTAGAAAAGAGTGGAGAAGAGGCAATTGTGGTCTTAAGAACTGATAATTTAGATAAAACAGTAAACCTCTTACAACAGGCAGGTGTAAAACTATTCAGTTCTACCGATATTGAAAGTCTATAAACTAAGCCTCAAGCTAAAAAAATAGATTATGTCAAAGTTTAATCTCCAGAGGTTAGACTTTTGAGGTAAACACTTAAAATTTTTCGCCCTTTTTGAGTTTTCCAGCTATTAATACACAGGGTCTTTTGGCAATAACAACATGAACTCCTGGGGTCTCCAAGCCTCTTTTCAAAGCGGCCAGAAGTTCCTCTTTTTTTAGGGGATCAACCTCAATCACTGAGTCAACTCCACAGGCTTTGCAAATTTCGACCATACTGATAGCCTTAGTCTCTTCACCCTTGGCAGTAATTCCAAGATGAGGGGTAGGTTGATGGCCAGTCATAGCAACTACTGAATTGTCAAGGATGCAAACTAATATATTTGCCTTATTCCAAACTGCATCAAGCAGAGCTGGAATTCCCGTATGCCAGAAAGTAGAATCTCCGATGACAGCGGCAACCCTACTTATTCCTTGTTTAGCAATGCCTATGGCTTTACTTATACTTGCTCCCATACACAAGCAGGTATCCAAAGCATTAAGTGGAGGAAGAGCACCTAAGGTGTAACATCCAATGTCTCCTGTAACAAAGGTAGGGTTAGCCTCTAAGAGGGCCTTATAGAATTCTCTATGGGGACACCCAGGACATAAAACCGGAGGTCTTGGAGGGGTATCTTCCGGCTGAATATTTCGCTTCTTACCAAAGAGCCTTAATACAGGATCAGGTCCGAGCTCTCCTTCCAAAGGCAAATCTCCAGAGAGTTTTCCCCGAACCTTAGGATGAAGACATCTTACCCGCTCCTCAACTAAGGGATAACCCTCCTCTAAGACTATTACCTCTTCAAGCTCTTTTACAAACTCTCTGAGGAGTGCTTCGTCTATGGGATAGGCAGTTACTTTTAAAATAGGCAAGTTTTCTTCTAACTCCATAGCATAGGTATAAGCAAGACCACAGGCAATAATTCCCCTTTTACCCTCTCCAGATATTATCTCATTAAAGGAATATCTTTTCAGAATTTCTGTGATTCTTGCTTGTTTAGCATTTAATGCTTTGTGAAGAGGTATTACATGGCGTGGAATAGCTATAAGCTGAGGGGGGTCTTTTTTAAGACTCAAGGGATTCTCTGGGCGTATCTCCCCCAGAGTGACCGAGCTATAGCAGTGAAGAAGTCTGGTTTGACTTCTCACCATCACAGGTAGTCCAAGTTCCTCTGAGATGTCAAAGGCTATTTTAGTAAATTCTTTGGCAGTCTCACCATCGTAAGGCTCCAGACAAGGGATTTTAGCAAAGCGCGCATAAAAGCGTGAATCCTGTTCATTTTGAGAGGAGTAGGCACCCGGGTCATCTCCAACAGCTAAAACAAGTCCGCCCCTTACTCCAAGATAACTTGAGGTCATAAAGGGATCTGAGGCAACATTTAATCCCACATGTTTCATAGAGCAAAGTGCTCTACGCCCTGTAAGACTTACACCATAAGCCACCTCATAGGCTACTTTCTCGTTTATGGACCACTCACAGGGCACAGAACTATTCTTAGCAATATATTCTAAAATCTGGGTAGCCGGAGTTCCAGGATAAGATGCTGCATAGGAAATACCTGCCTCAATAGCTCCCCGAGCTACCGCATCTGTTCCAAGCATAAGCACTTTACTCATACTCCTCTCCTATAATAGGATAATTTTGCCAAGTGTTAAATATAACAGGTTTAAAAATTATTTAAAGATGATCTCCAAATTCTAAGATTTTTTGATTGTGATTTTTTATAATATTTAAAGAAGAGCTATATGATACCCTTTGTAATTTTTTGTTTGTGTCTTTCTCAGAGGGAAAGTTAACTCTAATACTAATTGATAACTTTGATCAACTGGAGAAAATCTATCCACCTGCAAAGGCCTACACTGGATTTCATGATGATAGATAAAGCATGCGATAATAAAAGATCTTGAGAAAAACGCAAGAACTCTAAAATGGGAGGTTTGAAATCATAGCTCATGAAGTTTTTTGTTTGTTCTGCTTCCTCTCAGAAAGTTCTGCTTCCTTTGGGGAGGCCCTCTCAATGAAAAGAGGAAAAAGCCAAAGGTAATTGTGGATTCTCTATGCATCCTATTCCAGAGGACTTATCTCCCTTTAAAGAAGATTCTTTAAGACTACCAACGAAGCTTATGGAAAATTTAAAGACACAGTTTACAGGGTAGAAGAAACTTTTAAGGAACGAAAAACTAAAGAGAAGCTTTAAGCCCTTTGTTATACAAGGACAGAAAAGAGGTGGAGAGCACCTGGAGAGTAAGTGCAGGTAGATAGCATAGTGTATTTGCATAGATACGCACTGAGATTGAAAAATTTTGAAAAGTCTATTGTGAGGGGTGTGAAGGATTCGACGAAGAGATTTAGAGGGGTTAGCCCTTTGAGATAAGAGGGATACCAAGAGATGATGAGAGTTGAGGAATATAAAAAGGAATAGATAGGTGGAACGATTTAATAGGAGGTAAGTATATAGAAGATAAATTGGGGTGTGCTATGGAGTGTGAAAGGTAAACACTGTGTGCATTATGTAATAAATTCCGGTTAAGAGGGGATATTAAAAGTTATGTCAAAAATTTTACTCGATCCCAAATAATGAGTTCTCATACAATGGTATTGTAATAGAACCACCGTGAGTTATATTTAAAATCATGTCCTCAACAGGAAGAGAGCGAATAACTATTGAGGTCGGTGGTGGAGGGGAAGAAAGCCAGAATTTTCTCAAAAACTTCCTTTTAAAACATCTTAGTAATTTCCTTTTAGATTCCTTAGAGGATGCAACTTGTCTTAATTTGCCTTCAAAGACCATTGCCTTTACTACCGATAGTTTCACTGTTAAACCACTGTTCTTTAAGGGAGGAGATATTGGCAAACTTTCTGTAATTGGGACCCTCAATGACTTAGCAGTTATGGGCGCAAAACCCCTTTATCTCTCCCTTAGCTTAATTATAGAGGAAGGTTTTATGAGTGGAGATTTAGAGCGAATTTTAGAGAGTATTAGTAAAGCCTCCAGAGAAAACGAGGTTTTGATAGTAACGGGTGATACTAAGGTTGTTCCCCGGGGCGCAGTGGATGGTATTTTTATCAATACCTCTGGAATTGGAGAGGTAATATACAAAGGCCTTTCAGCAAGGAACCTAAAACCAGGAGATGTAATCCTTCTCTCAGGGCCTATAGGAGATCACGGAGTGTGTATTCTTGCAGAGAGGGAAGGTTTTAATTTTGAAGTAGACCTGGAGAGCGACTGTGCGTCCCTGTTTCCCATGTTAGAGCCACTATTTTTGGCTAACTTAGAACTTCATGCCATGAGAGATCCAACCAGAGGAGGACTTGCGGGAGTGCTCTATGAATGGGCTCAAGCTTCTAAAGTGGACATCCTAATAGAGGAAGAAAGTATACCTCTTCAGCCTCAGGTAAGAGTTTTTTGCGAGATCTTAGGCTTTGAGCCCTATCACTTGCCTTCAGAGGGCAAGGCCATCATAGCCCTTCCTAAACGAGAAGCCCCAAAAGCCCTGGAATTACTTAGAAGTCATCCCCTTGGTGAAAGGGCCCGGATCATCGGAGAGGTTATAAATTGGTCTTCAAAGCCTCGAGTTTTCCTTAAAGGCCCCTATGGACCAATTAGGGTGATGGAACTAAATAATGGAGAATTCTTGCCTCGCATCTGCTAATGCACGAGTATTATCTTTTTCTAAGCCTATTAAGTCAAATAGAGGAAAGTCTTAACAATTTCATTAACCCTAAAATTAAAAAAATAATCTTAAGAATTGGTGAATATTCTGGAGTGGAAGAGGCTTATTTGAGAGAAGTTATTGAAACCTTTAAAGAGAAAACGCCTTTAGAAAATGCGGAGATACTTTTTGAGAAAGACCCTTTAAAGATTACCTGTGAAAGGTGTAACCTCGTAGCAGAGGTTAAAACGAGAGCTTGTTGTCCCAACTGCGGAAGCTATGAGGTGAAAATCACCGGAGGCTTAGATGTGATACTTAAATCCATAGAGCTTGAGGATGAAGAGTGCCCTTAGAATAGAAATAAGAGGTGTAGTTCAGGGAGTAGGCTTTAGACCTGCCTTGTATCGTATAGCTAGTAGCCTCTCCCTTAAAGGACAGATCTCTAACACTTCTAAGGGGGTCCTTTTACTCCTTGAAGGAGAAAAAGAGAACTTAGAGGCTCTATTACGAAAGATCCCTCTGATAAAACCACCCTTAGCAAGAATAGAAGAGTTCATAATTGACGAGATACCACCCCAAAATTTTAAGGACTTGAAGATCACAAAGGGAGAAAGTGATAACCAACCTGCCCTTGATCCACTCCCAGATTTAAGTGTTTGTGAGGAGTGTCTGAAGGAACTATTCGATCCCACTAACAGGCGCTACCTCTATCCCTTTATTACCTGCACCCAGTGCGGACCTAGGTTTAGCATAATGGAAAATCTACCTTATGAGAGGGAAAATACTACCATGAAAACCTTTGAAATGTGTGAGCTTTGTAAAGAGGAATACGAAAATCCCCTTGATAGACGTTTCCATGCGGAACCAACTGCCTGTCCTTTCTGTGGCCCCATCCTTGAACTTTATAACGAAGGGGGAGAAAAAATTGCTGAAAACCAAGAAGCACTCAAGGTTTGCGCTCAATATCTCAAGGAAGGAAAAATTATTGCCCTCATGGGATTGACAGGCTTTCACCTCCTGGTGAGAGCGGACCGAGAAGAAGATGTTGCTAAGCTCCGTAAAAGAAAACTTAGACCCCATAAACCCCTTGCAGTTATGTTCAGAGACATAGATCATCTAAAGGGATATATTAGTCTCGAAGAGAAGGATGAAACCCTTTTAAGAAGCCCAGCCTCTCCAATTCTGATCCTGAGAGGTAATTTCTCCCTTCCTTCTATTTTGTCCGGTGGACTCAATTCCATAGGAGTCTTTATCAGCTATACGCCCCTTCATAGACTTCTATTTGCGGAAATAGACTTTCCTCTGGTTGCAACCTCTGGAAATATCACCAAAGACCCCATAATCTTTAAAGCTGATGAAGCCCTTGATAAATTGAAGGGAATAGCGGATTTCTTCTTAGTTCATAACAGACCTATTCACAGGCCCCTTGATGATTCTGTATTCAAAAAGATAGGCTCTGAATATATTCCCATCAGAATAGCTCGAGGCTATTCGCCCCTTACTGTTTTGCTAAAGCACCGAGTTCCCAAAGTAATTTTGGCAGTTGGCGCTCAAGAGCGGAATACCTTCGCTATTGTTAAAGATAAAAAGATAGTTATCAGCCCCTTTATCGGCGACTTAGATAATCCCAATGTGTTAGCTCGTTTCGAGAGATACCTTGAAGATTTTGTTAATTTTTACTCTGTTGAACCAGAGGTAATTGTTGTGGACCTTCATCCCCAATACCAGTCCACAAAGTTTGCGGAAGCACTCAAGGAGAAAAGAGGAATCCCTATTATAAGAGTTCAACATCACCATGCCCATATCTTGTCTGTTATGGCAGAAAACCAAGTGCCTCCCGAAGAAGAAATATTAGGTGTTGCTTGGGACGGAACTGGTTATGGTTTAGATCACACGGTCTGGGGAGGAGAGTTCCTTCTGGTAAGGGGGACTCAATTTCAAAGAGTAGCCACTTTACGAAGCTTTAAACTTTTAGGCGGTGAGAAAGCTGTAAAGGATACCAGAAGAGTAGCCCTTTCCTTGCTCTTAGAAATTTACGGAGAAGAGATCCCTAATTTAGACATACCTCTAATAAAAACCTTTTCAGCCTATGAATTAACCCTTTTAATAGAAATGTGGAAAAAGGGTATAAATAGCCCCCTTTGTTCCTCAGTAGGAAGACTTCTCGATGGGATTTCTGCCCTCTTGGGTATTTGCTACTATAACACCTACAGCGGAGAGGCAGCAACCAGGCTTGAAAGTCTTTATGACTGGACATTAGAGGATAGTTACCCCTTTTCCAAGGAAAATTTCTATTTTGACTGGGCACCACTTATAGTTGCGCTTATCGAAAGTAAGGAAAATTTAGACAGAAAGGTCTCAAGGTGTATAAATGCCTTAGCAAATATAATAAGGGAAGTTGCCAAAAGTGTGGCTTTAAGAAAGGTGGTTCTCTCTGGAGGAGTCTTTATGAACGAGCCACTGTTAATAAGAAGTAAAGCCCTTCTCAAAAAGGAAGGTTTTGAGGTGCTAATTAATCAAAGGGTCCCTCCAAATGATAGTGGTCTCTCCTTAGGACAAGCTTACTACGCCGTGCTTACCTTCTCTTCATAACTTATACCCCACTCCGATAATTTCTGTAAAACCCGTTTAGCTACCTCAGGTAATCGCTCCAATAAACACTTTGACAATTCTTCACCAATGGCTATCTCTTTTGGCTCTATACCAATTAGATGAATTTCTCTAAAATTCTTTCCCTTAAATTTTAGTATGGCAAGAAGGTCAAAAAGTCCGATTTCATGAAGAGAAATTCTCTCTACCAAAAACGCCTCTATTTCCTCTAAAGTCCCTTCATAGATCTCTCCGGGAGAACCACCAGCCTTAACCACATCTACAAAAATCACCCTATCCGCCTCTTCAAGATAGGGCAAAAGAAAAAAAGCTCCTGTGCCCCCATCAAGAAACATAACTTCTTCCGAAAACATGTAGCGCTCCCGTAGGTAATAAATAACTCTAACCCCAAACCCTTCATCCTTTAATAAAAGATTGCCTAAACCTACTACCAGGGTCTTCATTTTCCCCTCACAATCAATTGGTTTTTAACATCTACAAATAGGAATTTAATCTGAGTAGAGAATTTTTCACCCTTTCTTTAACTCTAACCTAAGAGATAAAGGTTGGGAAAATAAATCATGTTTATTTACATTTTAGAATTAGTATCAGTTTATATGATTGACAAATTTAAAATTAGCAGTAAATTTAAATTAAATAAAAATAGGAGGAGGAGGCTATGAAGGAAGAGGTAAAGAAAAGAAGACGTTGGATTACTGATTGGTGGCCGGAGAGGCTTAATTTAAAGGTATTGCGTCAAGAATGTCCAAGAGGTAATCCCTATGGAGAGGATTTTGATTATGCTACTGAGTTCGAAAAACTAAATTTAGAGGAAGTAAAGAAAGATTTGGAACAGCTCATGAAGAATTCTCAAGACTGGTGGCCTGCAGATTTTGGCCATTATGGTCCTCTTTTTATACGAATGGCCTGGCACAGTGCCGGAAGTTATCGGATTTATGATGGAAGGGGTGGGGCAAGAAGAGGAGAAATGAGGTTTCCTCCAAGAATAAATTGGCCTGATAATATTAATTTAGACAAGGCTATTAGGCTTCTTTGGCCCATTAAACAAAAATATGGTAGAAAACTCTCTTGGGCTGATCTGATCATTCTTGCTGGTAATGTTGCTTTAGAGAGCATGGGGGTTAAAACTATTGGTTTTGGGGGTGGAAGAGAAGATCTTTGGGAGCCTGACGAGAGTCCTGACTGGGGTCCAGAGGTGGAAATGCTTACTGGTAAAGAGAGGTTTAAAGAAGGAGTTTTGGAAAAACCCTTTGCTGCAACAGAAATGGGGCTAATTTATGTCAATCCCGAAGGACCGGAGGGGAACCCCGACCCTGTGGCCTCTGCAAAACAGATTAGGATAGCCTTTTCTCGTATGGGAATGACCGATGAAGAGACCGTAGCTCTTATTGCCGGTGGGCATGCTTTTGGCAAATGTCACGGAGCAGGCCCCGATTCATTCCTTGGTCCTGATCCCAGTTCCTCAGATGTAGAAAATCAGGGTCTTGGATGGAAATATTCTCTGGGCTCGGGAAAGGGACCAGATACCTTTACCAGCGGCTTTGAGTTAGCCTGGTCTGCTACTCCCACCAAATTCGGTCTAAGCTATCTTAAGTTTCTTTTTACCTATGAATGGGAACTTACCAAGAGCCCAGCAGGCAAACATCAATGGGTTGCTAAAGGAGCACCTGCCATAATACCCGATGCCCATGACCCAAATAAAAAACATCCTCCCATGATGCTAACTGCAGATTTAGCACTGCGGTTCGATCCCGTATATGCAGAAATTGCCAAGAGATTCTTGAATAATCCAAAGGAATTTGAAGAAGCCTTTGCCAAAGCCTGGTTTAAACTAATACATAGAGATATGGGACCTAAGGAGTGCTATTTAGGACCTGAAGTTCCCAAGGAGACCTTTATCTGGCAAGAGAGCTTACCAAGCTCCACCTATAAACCCCTTGAAGAGGCAGACATAGTCTACCTTAAGGAAAAAATTTTGAATTTGGGGATAAGCCCATCTCAAATCCTCTACTGCGCCTTTTCTGCCATAGTCACCTATCGGGACTCCGATAGGAAAGGAGGTTTAAACGGAGCAAGAATAAGACTGTATCCTCAAAACAAATGGATAGTAAATAAACCCGAAGTCTTAAAGAAAGTCATAGAAGCTCTTCAACAGATAAAAAACCTCTTTGAAAAGGAAAGAGGAACTCCGGACAAAGGGGTCTCCATCTCCGATCTGTTAGCTCTGGGAAGTTGCGCTGTAATAGAAACCGCAGCTCAAAAAGCTGGATTTGATATAAAAATACCCTTTATCTCAGGAAGAGTTGATGCCCAACAGGATCAAATTGATGTTTTCTTTTGGGAGCAGCTTGAACCTATAGCTTGTGGCTTTAGAAATTACATCAAAGATCCCTCTATAAATAAAAAAGTAAAAGCGGAGGAACTCCTAATAGATAAAGCACAATTATTAACTCTTAGTGTCCCAGAATTAGTTACTCTATACGGTGGACTTAGGGTATTAGGCATCGTCTATGAACAGGAACCCTATGGAATCCTTACTACTCAAGTAGGAATACTTACCACAGAATTTTTCCAAAATTTGTTAGATATGTCTACGGTATGGCGCCCCTTAGACGAAAATAAATATTACTACGAAGGCATAGATAGAAAAAGCGGGGTTCGTAAATGGCTTGCCACTAGGACAGACCTCATTTTTGGTCATCATGAAGAATTAAGAAGTATCTGCGAGGTTTATGCTGCAGAGGATGGAAAGGAACTCTTTGTTAGAAACTTTGCTAAGGTTTGGACAAAGCTACTCCATCTTGATCGCTTTGACCTTTGGAGAAATAATAGAGCCCTCTACAAATCCTTAGTAAAGGGGATCTAAGTCTTCAAAAATTTCAAAAGTAAAGGAGGGGTTTTCCCTCCTTTCTTTTTAACTTTTCTTTAAACTTCTTGAAACTTTATTTTAAAAATAAAATCCTAAACTTATTGAAAGCGTGTGAAATTCCTATTGGAGGTGTATGAAGCTATGAATGACCTAAAGATTGACTCATTACTTTGTTACCTCAATAAAGAAGAGGAAAAATATGTAAAAATATTAAAAAAACATTATAAAGCAAGAAGGGTGGAGAGAGATACCTTTTTTTCTGCAAAAGATCGCAACATTCTTATTGAGTCCTTTGTGATAGGAGGTCTTTTGGAAAAGGCAGCGGAAAGATTAATTTCTAAAATTTTTTAAATCAACCTAATGTGTTAAAATTTTTCAAGATTGCACTATAATTAATTCAATGATATGATTTTTTAATATTACATAATCAATTTAATGTGCTAAATTATCTAAAGATTGCACTATGGAAAAAATTAGCCAACACAATGGAGCCTATCTTTTCAGATTTAATACTCTTGTAGAGAAAGAACTTTTTAAAGGCGCCATTAAGGCCTTCCCCGGAATTGTGGATATATCCGACAAAGATGGCGTAAAGACCTTGAAGATTAGGACGATTCCAGGTAGTCTGGGAGACACTCTGCTCAGGGATTTTCAGTGTAGAAAGAAAATCAAATTTGATAGGCAGGACTTAAATTACTATTTACAACTTTTACTTAAGCATCCCCTTCTTAAATTATGCCTTTCGATATGGCTTCTTGGGGCAAGGGTTGGGATTTTGAGTTTTTTAATTTGTTCCCAAATTATAATGCCCCTTATTAAAAAATCTCATTGAAAAGGAGGTTTGGGATGAGTATCTGCGAGCTCAAAATTTGTAAGGCTATTGGGAGTTGTATATCTGGAACTTTCTTTCTTTACGGTTTGGGCACTATTGGAGCTCTTGTTGTGCTAAATCGCTTGAGTCGTGAGGCGCGTCCATTACTGTTATTAGGAGCGAAAGAACTTGTTGGTTTTAGCCACTGGGTAAGCGCTTCAATGGATGAAGCAAAGGAATTTTGGGAAGATCTGTGGGAAGAGGCAAAACATCTTTATAGACAGGAAGTAGAGAGAAAAATCTCCATCTTACAAAAGCAACAGGAACTCCTGCAAAAAATTAGAGAACAACTTGGCTAAGAGGGAGGAGAAAATATGGGCGTAACAAACTTCATCACTAAGATAATCTGTAGTGGTCCCTTTAGTTTTTCCTTAGGCGCCCTATCAGGGCTCGTTATTCTATATGTTATTCACAAAACCAGAGAGGAACAAAGGATGCATCAGACACTTCAGGAAATAGAGGCCATGGTAAAAGCTCTGGAAGTAAAGGCAACCAAAGAATTAAAGCCCACTCAATAGAATCAGTGCTTATGGGCCTTCCCTATACTTTAACCCGCCTAAGTAGAGGTAAATTAGAGATCTCTTCTCCGGTGTTTACCAAGTGGAAACTAAATGGTCCCTGGGTTGAGCTTCTTAAAAGCTTCCCAGGAATTTTTAAAGTCAACTATTATCCTAATAAAGGAAAAATAATCGTTTATTATAATGAAAGTAACTTCGACCTCATAGATTTTCTTAATTTTTTTGAACAAGAAACAGAAGAAGGCATTTTAGAAAAATTATCTAAGGTTTCACCTGGAGCAAAAAGAGAAGACAAATCAACCTGGCTAAAGAGGGTTTCCCTTGGTTTTGTCCCCTATTTGATGATGAAGGGTTCTTCAAGCTGGTTTTTACCGGCATTAACCGTGATGCTCTCTTTTCCAGTGTTTAAAAAGGGACTTAGTTCTCTTAAAGAAAGAAATTTAGATGTGCATGTGCTTGACTCTTTGGCTTTAGTTTTATCTATCTTAGCTAAACAGCCACTCTCTGCTCATTTTATGGTCTGGCTGCTTGCCTTAGGTGATTACTTGGAAGACCTAGTTGAAAAGAAAGCTGAGGCACGTCTTAAAGCCCTTTTTGATCACAAAGAAAACATTGCTTATCTCTACATTGAGGATGGAAAGATTGTAGAGGTTTCACCAGAGAGCCTGAAACCCGGAGATAAGGTCGTGGTCTATTCAGGGAGAAAAATTCTCATTGATGGAAAGGTTTGCGAGGGCGAGGCCTTAGTGAACCAAAGTTCTCTCACCGGAGAATCTAAACCTGTCCATAAAAAACCAGGAGATAAAGTTTATGCCGGCACCGTGTTAGTAGAAGGGAAAATAATTGTGGAGGTTGAAAAAACTGGTGAAGAGACGGTTTTTGCAGGTATTGTTCGACTCATTGAAGAGGGTATAAAGGAGCCCTTACGCCTTCAGAAAAAGGCGGAACAGGAAGCCAACCGTTTTGTAGCTCCTACTCTCTTACTGGGCATCATTTCCTTAAATGGAGGCTTTAAAAAAGCCTCTTCTGTGTTAACTTTTGACTTTTACACCGGGGTTCACTTCATCACGCCGCTGACAGTGCTAACATCTGCAACCTTTCTTGCCAAGAGAAATATCTTGATGAAAAGTGGAGCTAAATTTGAAAAATTAGCAGAAATTGATACTGTCGTTTTTGATAAGACTGGCACCTTGACTTTAGGGTCACCTAAGATAGCAGATATAGTATGCTTTGACTGCACTGAAGAGAGACTTCTCCAATTGGCAGCTAGTCTGGAACAGAGAATTCAACATCCTGTGGCGCAGGCTATAACATCTCTTGCAGAAGAAAAAAACATCCCTCTTATTCCCAGGCTTTCCTCCAACTATTTTCTTGGTTTGGGAATTGAAGGAATACTCGAGAACAAAAAATATGCTCTTGGGAGCACTAAATTCGTTCTAAAAAAGCGCATAAAGGTATCTCCGGAGATAAGAGAGCTCGTTGAAAAATTTCATTCCGAAGGAAAATCTGTTCTATATCTGATTGAAGAGGAAAAACCTCGTCATATCAAGGGTCTTCTTACCTTTATTGACCCCCCTAAACCTGAAGCCAGAGATGTGATTGAAACCTTGAAAGAGAAAAAATTGGACCTAATCCTTTGCACAGGAGATAACGAACAAGTAGCTATGTATCTAAGTAAAAAACTGGGAATAGATACCTATTTTGCCAGGATGCTACCTCAAGAGAAGGCGGAGTTAGTGAAAAGACTAAAAAAGGAGGGTAGAGTTATTGCCTTTGTTGGAGATGGACTGAACGATTCTCCTGCTTTAACTCTTGCGGATGTAGGAATAACCTTCGCTCAGGGTGCAGAAGTGGCCTTAGAAGTGGCTGATTTAGTCCTAACCCCAAATCTTTGGGATTTGGTGCTTTCATATGATCTTTCAGTAGCTTTAAGAGATAGATTAACAAGACTTTATTTTTATAATAATCTGATTAACGGATTAGGGCTTGTGTTGTCAGTTTTAGGACTTATTAATCCTGCCCTTAGCACCCTTCTGAACAATGGTGGAACCCTTGGTTTAGGACTAATGGCTTTAAGGGATTTTGTATTGTCTGAAAATAAATCTTCAAGGAGGACAAACCATGAGTGAGAAAAACTTAGAAAGAGAACTTGAACAAATCAAGGCAGAACTTGAGGAATTAAAAAGTAAGCTAAAGGCCACTGAGGGAGAAAGAGCGTTTAGAGAGCTTAAGGAGACTTCCCAGGAATTACTCTTTAGAATAACTGCTTTAGCGAGTGAAATTGGTAAATCTGCTATTGAAGTAGCGGAACTGGCCTTTCAGGTGTTAAAAGGAGCTGCTCAAGGTGCCCTTGAGGGCGCTAAAGAAGTATTAAAATCAAGGGAGAGAAAAGAAAAATAACTTATGTCCTTTATAAGAACCAGAAGCGGGCGATACATAAATCTTTCTTTTATTGTTTACATTTCAGTAGAAGAGACTCGCATTGCGGAACATGGTAAAAAGGTAGAGGTCTATAAAGTTGTTGCCCATCTTCCTGCGCCCATGAATCCAGCAGTACTGGGTATCTTCAAATCTGAAAAGGATGCCTATAAAACTTTAGATCAACTTATTGAAAAAATTGCCTCAGGAGAAAAGATCATATATGTGCCCACAGAATTTTAACTCCTCTCTAAGCCCTTCTAAGGAAGAAATACTTTGTTTTTTAAATTCTCATCATGATAAGCTTGAACAAGTAGCCCAGACCTTTCTATTAGAAATCCACTGTGGCCCTTTAACAAAATATCTATTTCTAATAACGCCTCAAGAAATATTAGAAACCGAAGATATTGAAAAAAGCTTTCCTTTAATAAGCCTTGATTTTGAAACCTTGAAAAAGATCTTAGAAAATCCTTCCCGAGCTATTAGATTCTACTTTCAGGGTAAGATCAAAATACAGGGCAATGTGAAGGACCTTTTCAAAAACTCCCTTACTTTCTAAGCTCAATACAAACCTATTGCAAAAATTTAAATTAGAATTAGGGTTTCCTACCTAAGAAGTCCTATAGGAGGTAAAAGGTTTTAAGAGGCTACGAGGGGAGTGTATTGATCTTAGCCATCCTTCTTTTTTTGTTTAATCCACTATGGGGAGCAGAGACTTCACTGAACGAAGTTGGGGCAAACTCACTTTTACCCTGGTGGGCATGGCCCTTACTTCTTTTCTTTGCAACCTTTATCTTAGGAATTATTGCAGTCTTAGGAGGAGTGGGCGGAGGCGTGCTCTTTGTGCCTATAGTGGGAGGTTTTTTTCCTTTTAATTTGGACTTTGTTAGAGGTGCAGGGCTCCTTGTTGCTCTTTGTGGTTCCTTGGCTGCAGGACCTGGTCTTCTGCGAAGAGGCCTTGCAGATTTGCGACTGACAATCCCCCTGGCTTTGATTGCCTCAAGTAGTGCTATTGTGGGAGCAATGATAGGACTTGCTCTGCCCAAGAATGTTATCAATATATTACTGGGAGTTACAATACTTGGCATAGTGGCTATTATGTTCATCGCTAAAAAATCAGAATTCCCCGAGATCAAAGAGGCAGATGCTCTATCCAAAGCCTTAAAAATTTATGGTACCTACTATGAACCCTCCACTGGCAAGGAAATAGAATGGAAAGTGCATCATACCCCCTTAGCCTTATCTCTCTTCGTATTCATAGGGTTGATGGCAGGAATGTTTGGTTTAGGTGCTGGGTGGGCCAATGTTCCCGTTTTAAATCTTCTGATGGGTGTGCCTTTAAAAGTTGCGGTATCTACGAGCAAGTTTTTACTATCAATCACTGATACCTCTGCAGCCTGGATATATCTAAACAGTGGAGCAATAATTCCTATGATTGTAGTTCCCTCTATATTAGGTATAATGCTTGGCTCAATTGTTGGAGTTAGAGTATTAGCAGTGGCCAAACCTAAATTTATACGCTGGGTGGTAATCTTATTGCTAAGTTTTTCCGGATTAAGAGCTCTATTAAAAGGGTTAGGTATTTGGACTTAAACTTAATAATTAAGAGGAGGCTAAGATGAGAGGTAAAGTAAGGCCTTCTGAAGAACAATTAGTTTATGCTTATGTTCTCGACAGGGGTATGAAAATCGGACTTGTGTTTTTGACTCTTACCTTTTTAGTTTATATATTCAAACTCTTTCCTCCACATATACCCATAGAGAAGCTTCCATCCCTGTGGGGATTAAATGTTCACCAATATTTAAAGACAACAAACATTCAAAGGGGTTGGACCTGGATTTATAATCTAAACAAGGGAGATTTTCTGAACTTTCTTCCCGTAGCCTTTTTAGCAGGTTTAACTATATTATGCTATTTAAGGATGCTTTTCATTTATATTAAGAAAAAAGATATTATATATTCTCTTTTAGTCTTTTTACAAATTATAATTCTTTTAGTAGCTGCCTCAGGCATTCTCAAGGTGGGCGGACATTAAGGGACTAATGGGGTGAAAAAATTTTAAAAGGTATTATAATTTTATATACGGCTATTGGGGGCTTATGCGACGGATCCTGGTGAACCCCGCCAGGTCCGAAAGGAAGCAACGGTAGCCAGGCTCTCCGGGTGCCATAAGCCTTCCAATAGCCCCTAAATAGGAGGCGTTAGGGGGCTGGTGCCTCTCCCGGGCTTCAAACCCGGTGCACTCCCAAAAAGGAGTGGATGGGTTCAATTCCCATACGCCTCCGCCACTTATGTGCCACTATGCAACTTATTTTAGTCTTTTTTCTGACTTTTTATTTAATACTTCCCGCGCCACCTCTTTTTGCTCTCATTACCCTTCAGGAAGAAGAAAAAATTGGAAGAGAAGTCCTCCAAGAGGTCTCACGTAATTTAGAAATATTGCGGGATTTTGAGGCATCCGCTTATGTTAATCAGCTGGGAAATCTATTAGTTAAAAAGGGCGTCTCCTTTTCTCCCTTCCAGTTTAGATTTTTTCTAATAAAGGATAAAACCTTCAATGCCTTTTCTGTTCCTGGAGGATATATATTTCTAAATAGCGGGATCTTTCAGTATGTGGAGAGTGAAGATGAATTGGCCTCTATCCTAGCTCATGAGATGGCTCATAATTTAGCTCGACATGTAGCTAAGCGTATTGAGACTGCAAAAAAAATGCAGATTGCCCTTACAGGAGCAACCCTTGCTGCTATTCTCTTAGGTGGTGGTCAAGCGGGACAAATTGTTGGAATTACGGGCACAGCCCTGGCTCACACGAAACTTCTTGCCTATAGCAGAGAAGATGAAGAAGAGGCAGATCGCTTGGGCTTTGAAATTCTCACTAAAACAGGTTTCAACCCTCAGGCCATGAGTAGAATCTTTGAAAGATTATCCCGAGAAAGTTCCTTTGCCTTAGAATTAAACTATCGCTACTTGCTCACTCATCCCCTTCCTCAGGAAAGGCTGAATTATCTCCTAAATTTAGTTGAAAGATACAAAATTCCCCATCAGGATCAATATCTCTTAAGTAATGATCCTTTATACTTCAAGAGACTTAAAGCCAAAATCAGGGCCCTTTCAGAGGATAGCTCTGACCTAATACTCACATTAAAGACCCAACTTCGGGAGAAAGAAAATCCCTGGCTTAGATATACCCTGGCTATGACCCTTATGCAGGCACGCTTTTTTAAAGAAGCGGAAGTGGAATTAAAGAGGGCCTTGTCTATGCTACCCTCCAAAGATTACTTCATCTTGGATTTGGCAGAACTTCAATTTAACAAAGGGAATTACGAGGAAGCCCAAAGACTTATTAACACTATTAATTTTGAAACCTCTCCTCTGAGAGAGATCTTGGAAACTAAACGCAAAATCCTTTTAGCGCGCACCTTACTTGAAAGAGGAAATCTAAGAGAAAGTTACATCCTTTTTAAAAACCTTGAAGATGAGAAGCTTCTTTCCCAAGATCCCAACTTTTTTTATTTCTATGCCCTTCTTTGCGCTAAGCTGGATCTATTAGGAGAGTCCCATTTCTATTTTGGCAGACATTATGAAAATAGAGGAGACTTGAAAACTGCCCTTTTTCACTACAAAAAGGCCCTTTCCTTTTTAGAAAAAAATTCTAAAATTTATTTAGAAGCGGAAAACAAGGTTAGACTCTTTGACAGAAAAGAGGAAAAAAGAAAACCCTAAGGGAGGAATCCTATGGAATTACATTCCCCTGCTATTCCTAAGGGAGGCAAGATCCCCTTGAAATATGTGATGAAGGGGGCTTCTGGTGAGAATTTATCTCCTCCTTTAAAGTGGTCTGCAGTGCCTGAAGGAACTAAGTCTCTTGTTCTTGTCTGCGTAGATATTCATCCTATCGCTAAAAATTGGATTCATTGGGTGGTGATAAATATTCCTTCCACTTTACAAGAATTACCCGAAGGGGCTTCCCCTGAAGGGATTAAACCGCCAGCCATAGAACTAATAAACTCCTATGGATTCAAAGGTTATGGAGGACCTCAGCCACCACCCGGCACAGGAATGCATCCCTATGTATTTAAATTATTTGCCCTTAATGTTCCAGAAGTTAAGTTACCCTCAAAACCAACTTATGAAGAAATTTTAAAGGGAGTCAAACCCTACCTTTTAGCGGAAAGTGAGTTTACCGCCTATTTTGAAAGATAAATTTTGAAAGGTAAAGGAGTAAGAGATGAAAGAGACATTGCCTACAAGAAAAATACATCAAATCAAAGTTAAAAAACCTCTCTACTTCTCTCATAGAGAAAAACTTTCCTGTCCCTATTGCGGAAATAGTGAAGAATTTTACGAAATTATAGAAAATGCCAATTTTTACATTCATTATATCCAAACTTCTGAGGGGACCTTAGAGCCCATCGAAGAGGAAGCAGAGCTTATGGGTCCTATCAAGTTTTTCTGTGCCAGTTGTCACTCTGATCTATCTTTTCTAAAAAAATAAGAATCTCTCCATGCCTCCTTATTATGTCATAAAAAGTCTTACCTCCTTTAAAAAATATTATAGAGAATTAAAAAGTGGCGATCTCATCTTAACAAGATTACCTCTAAAAAAAGAGGACTTTGCCCTTGTTGTTGACTTGATACAGAGAGGTGTGTTAAGCTTTCCATCATTTCTCTCTCAGATACTAAGCAAATCCAAATGTGCACAGGTAGATATCTTAGGAGAGTTCATGCCACCCCATACCTATGTCATTAGAAATAAACTCAGCCTATTGGAAGTCATGGCTAAAGGGCTTCACCCTGAGAAATGGGTAACTAAAAAAGATCAAGCCAATTGTGGACTGGGAATCCATCTATGGAGAGATTTAGAAGAAATTTACAATCATGCGGGGACTCCTCTTTTAGACTTTCCCTTTGTCTTACAACCCTTTTATACCCAGTGGCAAGATGTGCGGGTTATCCTCTTAGGAGACCTTTATTATGAAGCTTATATTAGGGAGAACCCTAAAAACTTTAGACAAAATCTTTTCTTTGGAGGAAAGGCCCATCCCTATGAACTTTCCTTCGAGGAACTTACCTTTTGTAAGGCAGTCATGAATAGAGGGGGCTTCCCCTATGCCCATTTAGATATTGCTTATATTGAAGGAAGGGGACCCTATTTAATAGAGATTAATCTCTGCGGAGGAATAAAGGGTGCTCAAATAAAGACTGAGGAGTATGAAAATCTGAAAAGAAAGATAGAGGAACTCTATTTAGAAAATTGGAAGCTGAACCATAGTCCCTTTGTGCAATTATAACTTTTATTTCTCATAACAAAGCAGGAAAGAAGTAAGTTTTGACTATATAATCCCAATCAAGTTTGGATATATAACTTTGCATACCTTCAAAAAGCTTAATTCTATCTTGCTCATTCTTTGGGATGATATTATATAGTGCCCTTAATTGTCCTGCTAAGGCAAGCTCCTCTAACATCTCCCTTTTTTCAGGATTAATCCTAAATAATATCTCGTCGGGAAGATCCTTAGCTTGATGGATAAAGTCCACCGAAAAATAGGGTTTAAAATCCTTTGGAAAAATCTTCTCCAACAAGAAATAAACACCACAGGATGTGGAAATCACCGGGATACCTCCTGAGGGTATAACCTCAATATGAGAAATACCAAAGGGTTCATAAATGGACATCCCTAATTCAACATCGGTAGCCAGCTTAAGATCCCTGGTAGTAATGTCTTCAGGAAAATCTATACCACATTTCCTCTTTGACAAGCCATATTGATTAATGAAGATAGCTCTTATAGCCTTGGACCTCTGGTTAAAATTTTCAATTAAATTATTTATAAAGATCTCGTCTCCTACTAAGTCGGGCCAGCCTACTCGATGATTGAAGGGCCAACCATATTCCTTTACCATAGTCTCTACTAATTCAGGTGGTCTACCCTGAGGTATTTGCGACGCAAGAAGTATGTAAACTCCAGTAAGATTATTACTTTTCAAAAGGGGATCTAATAGGGAAAGTAAGATTATGTCTCTCCAAATACCCTTACTCTTAACTAATCTACAAGTATGAGAAAAGATTATGTCCACCCTATAACAGCCCTTACTGTCTAAACATCTTTCAAATTTTCCTCTACTTTTGATTTTTTCTTCAAAACTCAAGTGCTCATGGGGAAGTCCATTGTAAACCACTTTAACTTTTTCTTCACCTGTGCCTACCAAAAACAGATATTCCTCTGCTACCCAATCTCCTACCGCAAAGATTCTATCAAATCGTTGAGTAGCCTTTACCAAAGCAGTTCTATACCAATCCATCTGGGAGCCAAAGACATCTTCCAAAAGAATCCCCTTTCCCTTAGCTCTTTCTAATAGATTATAAAAGGTAATGTCATGGCCAGGATGATTTTCAATAATTCTTCTCACTGGAGCAACTTCATGGGCATAGAAAATCCTCTTGTGGACATCGGAAGTGAACTCCAAATCTAATTCTAAGGCTAGAAGACAGGGCACTCCCATGTATTCGTGGCTAAAATGATAGATTCTTTGAGCCCTTGGAAATAGTTTTTTTATAAGCTCAAAATAGGGAAGACTGAGACGAAAATATTGTTCATAATCCCATTCCTTTTCATACCTATCTGAGGGAATACCAAATTTCTCCCAAAAAAGATACTTCTGTTGATCTACAAGCTCTTTTTTCATTTTTGTAACATCCACTAACAGAACATCCACATTGGCTGTTTTGTAAGGGTTGAGCTCGCTTGCCAAACGCCTTTTCCCATACACTACTTCAATTTGATATTTTTCAAGAATTGGTCTAAAAAGATCCCCAAAATGCCCCGCATCATAGTGATCTCTACTGGAATAGTATACTAATCCATCTCTCCCAAGTCTTGTAGAAGCAGAACCTATATATTCAAAAAGGGGGCCATAGAGTAAAGTTCGATCAAAAAAATTATAATAGGATTGGGAAGTGCAGAGCCCATTTAATACCTCTCCAATTCCGCCGATTTTGTATAGGGCCTCATGGGTTATGTGCACAGCGATTTTCATTGATTTATGCTCCCTTTGTAAGCCCCTTTACAATTCGTAATACCTCTTCCCCATGTCCCTTTACTTTAACTCCTTTCTTACTCCAAATTATGGCACCGCTTTCGTTCAAAATGAAGGTACTCCTGATAACTCTCTCTACATTCCTCCCAGGGGATCTCTTAACTCCTAATACTCCGAAGGCTCTATGTAGCTCTAACTTAGGATCACTCAACAGGGGAAATAAAATTCCCTTTTCCGCCTTAAACTTTCTATGACTCTCAGGAGAATCCTTACTAATTCCTATGATCTGAACACCATGGTCATAAAAGGCATCCAGCCTTTCATTAAATTCCAAGGCCTCCGCTGTTCAACCCGGGGTGTTATCCCTTGGATAAAAATAAATTACTGTTAAACCCCTCAAGAATCTTCGCAAAGTAACCTCTTCTCCCTTTTCGTCCATAACCACAAGATCTAAATATTCCATTTCCCTTTAGCTCTCTCTTGGTGCAATTATACATTCTAATTTGATTCTGGGAACCAATCCTAAGAAATTTGAAAAGAAAAATAGTTAAACTCTGAGGGGGAAAATTTCCCCCTTTAGATGCCTATTCAAAGACGGTGAGCCCCAGACTTCTTCCAACTTCTCTGGCCATCTCTGCAATACCACCTTTGAACTGAAAGGCCTGCTCAAAGCCTATAGCTCGAAGGGCTACTACTACAGCTGCTGCCCTATCTCCCGTATGACAAACCACTACAATCTTTCTATCTTTGGGTAATTTAGCTAAGTTTTCAGGCTTAAACACCTTATCCATGGGAATCTCAAGTTTATCCTTCCAAGTAACTCCCACAATGGCGGTTTCCTGAGGAGTTCTCACATCTAAAATAATAAAGGGCTCCTTTTTCTTAATCATCTCAATAAGCTGGGTTGTTGTTACTTGACAGGGTCTCTTGGCAATAATCTCTGGGGTCATCATAGAGAACATTTGATCAAAACGTTTGGCTAATTCTTTATCATATGCCATAGATAGACCAAAACTTGAAAAAATTAAGAAATAAAATAGAAAGATAACTCTTTTTAGCATAACCCACCTCCTTATTAGTTATTAATTTACACTGCCTATTAAATAATCATTTTTCAAAATTTTTCAAGAAGGTGTGAATCCTCTTTAAAAAAGTTCTCCCTTTAAATAGGCGTCATAGGCGGAGAGATCGAAATAACCATGTCCAGAGAGGTTAAAGAGGATAATCTTTTCCTCTCTTCTCTCCTTACATTCCAAGGCAATATCCAATACCTTTTTGATAGCATGAGTCGATTCAGGAGCTGGCACTATGCCCTCAGTTCTTGCAAAGAGAGTTCCTGCGGAGAAAACCTCCCTTTGGGAGTAAGCCTTGGCTTTAATAAATCCATGATGATAAAGGAGGCACAAAAGGGGGGCATCTCCGTGATAGCGCAATCCTCCTGCATGAATAGGAGGAGGCACAAAATCTGCACCAAGGGTATACATCTTTATCAGTGGAGTTAGACCCACCGTGTCTCCAAAATCATAGCGATACTCTCCCTTGGTAAGGGTAGGACAGGCTTCAGGCTCTACCGCCCAAAACTCTGTATGGGGCTTTTCACCAGTTATCTTCCTCTTTAAGAAGGGAAAGGCAAGCCCGGCAAAATTACTCCCTCCTCCAACACAACCTACCACATAATCGGGATAAAGCCCAAGCTTTTGCATCTGAATTTCTGCCTCAAGCCCAATTATCGTTTGATGTAAAAGCACGTGATTTAAAACGCTTCCTAAGGCATACTTTGTATCCCTTGATTGGAGTGCTCTTTCAATGGCTTCACTAATAGCAATGCCAAGACTTCCAGGATGTTCCGGATCTTCTTCTAAAAATTTTTTTCCCGCTTCAGTCTCCAATGAAGGAGAGGCAATAACCTTTGCCTTCCAAATCTCCATTAATATCCTTCGATAGGGTTTTTGCTTATAACTTGCTCTAACCATATATACTTCACATTCAAGACCAAAGAATTGCGTTGCAAAGGCCAAGGAACTTCCCCACTGACCAGCACCAGTCTCAGTAGTAAGCCTCTTTATGCCTGAAATTTTATTAAAATAAGCCTGTGCAACCGCGGTATTTGGCTTATGACTCCCCGGAGGAGAAACCCCCTCATATTTATAAAAAATCTTGGCAGGAGTTCCAAGGAATTTTTCTAAATTTTCTGCTCGGTTTAGAGGAGTGGGCCTCCATAGGGAATAGACCTTTAATACCTCCTCTGGTATATTAATCCACTCTTGTTCGGTTACTTCTTGCTCTACAATGGGCTCCGGAAATATAGCTAAGAGACTCTCAGGTCCTACAGGTTTACCTGTCTTAGGATCTAAAGGTGGTGGTAAGGGCTCAGGTAAATAGGGCACAATGTTAAACCATTTCTTCGGTATTTCCTCTTGGTTTAGGATTACTCGCATAACTCCTCCACTAGATGTTTTAAGTTTACCCTTTTGCCTATACATACAGGGGTATCTCTCCTTTTTCTAATAATTCTTCCTCCTAATCCATCTACATATCCCTAAGCCTTGTTCAATCTCTCTTTAAATTCAAGTCAATTGAATTCAAACCTACAAGAGGCCTCTAATCCCATCACAAAACCTCTTTAATTAAAAAACACTTTCAAACCTTTCCCAGGGCTTCAACCACACATCGGTGAAACTGAGGTCTAAACTCCTTTATTGCTTCATTACACCTATAGGGATGCACTCTGTTAGATAAGAGAACCACAATTAAACCTCTCTCCAAATCCATAAAAAAGGAACATCCTGTATAGCCAAGATGACCTACAGTTTTTGAGGAGAAAACTCCGCCTGTAGCGGAGTGCCCTTCTTTTGAGGGTTTCATAAAGGTTAAAGTAAAACAAGAGGAGGGATCTTCAAACTCAAAAAAGATCCTACAAATTTCTCGATTTAAAATATTGCTTAAACCGCAGTAAACATCAAGCAAAACTTTAAGCACTGCTAATACTCCGTAGACATTTCCGAACAAACCAGCAGTTCCGCTCACTCCTGAAAGCGCTCTGGTGTTTTCATCTTCCGCTAAGCCTCTTAAAAGTTTACCACTTTCCCAATCCACAGAGGTAGGAACTATTCGCTCTGGATCAATGCCCTTTCTTAGGGGATTGAACAAAAGAACTTCTCTTTTTTTTAAACTCAACTTTTCTTTTGTTTTGTTAAAGAGAACCTCAAAGGGCTCTCCGTATATATGTTCTAACAGGTAGGTAACAACAAAAAAATTCAGATCTGAATATAAGTATTTCTCACCAGGTTTATATTCCAAAGGAAGATTAAGGATAGTATAAATAATTTTCTGTAAGGTGAGAGGCCTCTCTTTATAAAAGGGGCACCAGGCTTTAAGCCCTGAGGTATGATTGAGAAATCTAAAAAGAGGGATCTCACCCAAAGGACCTTCAACTGGAAGGTAATCCTTTAAGGGTTTATATAGGTCTATTAGGGAAGATTCCCCCATAAGGTTAATCAAGGTTAGGCCTAAGGCTAGGGGTTTAGTTAGAGAGGCTAAATCAAAAATCATATCCTCTTCCAGGGGCTCTAAAAAGGGAGTGTAAGAGGCATAACCTGCAGAGATAATATAAGTTGATCCCTGATTAAAAATTCCAGCCACTGCTCCGGGAAAGACACCTTTATCAACTCCATCTTTTAGAAGGTCAAAGAGGATTCTAAGCCTTTTCAAAGTTCCTCCTCAAGGACTTATAATTCTCCTTTGGTTAAGGCTTATACTTCTTGCTAATTTACCCTTTCATCGATATAAGGTCCTTTAATTTTTTAATCCTCTCCAAGGGTATTAGATATACTTTTTTACAAAATTCACAGGTTACCTCCACAGGTTTTCCCTCTTTAAGGATTTCTTCAAGCTCCCTTTCACCCAAGGCTATAAGAACCCTTTCCACTCTTCCTTCACTGCAGGAACAGCAAAAATAAATCTTTCTCTTCTCTAAAATCTCAATTTCACCAAAAATCTGCTCTAATATCCTTTCTATAGAAAGTCCCTCACTTAGAAGTGTAGTGATGGGAGGAAGCTTTGATAGTTTCTCCTCTAAATAATGCACTTCTTCCTCAATAGTTTCGGGTAATTTCTGAATCAAATAACCTCCAGCTTGTAGGACTTCTCCCTCCTTTCCTACTAAAACTCCTAAAGCACAAGCGGAGGGAATTTGTTCTGAAACTGTTAAATAGTAGGCTACATCTTCGGCAATTTCTCCGGTTAAAAGTTCAATGGAGCTTTGGTATAGATCCTTTAGTCCAAAATCCTTTATTACATTGATAAAGCCCTTTTTACCTACCGCTTTCCCCACCGGTAACTTTTTAGAGTCTAATGGAAGAAAAACAGCGGGATTTTTAACCATACCCCTTAGGGCACCAGAGGCTGTTGCCTCTGCAAGAATTTCTTCCAAAGGCCCGTCTCCCCTTATTTGAAGAAAAATTCTTCCAAATTTCAGATCTGCGGAGAGCAAACAAGCCCCTGCCATTGCTCTTCCCAAGGCAGCTGTAGCTATGGGACTCAAGCCCTGCAGTTGCCTAACCTCCTCCACAGTTTTAGTCAGCATCACTCCAAAGGCTCTAAAATTAAAGTTCTTAGGTATTACCCTTATCAAGTAGTCTTCCATAGGACCTAAGAAGCTCCTTTATTTCTTCGTAAATTTTTATAGGACTCCAAGGATCAATTAAATTGGCAGTTCCTATTTGAACGGCGGAAGCTCCCATTAAAAGATAATCAAAGACATCTTTTCCAGACATAACACCCCCGGAGGCTATTATGGGAAGCTTTATCCTTGAGGAAACTTCAGTGATCAGCCTCAAAGTAAGGGGTTTAATAGCGGGCCCAGAGAGCCCACCCCTGATTATCCGCAGAGGTTCATAAGAGATGATTCCAAGGGCAGGATAAGTGTTTGCTATAGTTAGAGCATCCGCTCCTGCGGATTCACAAGCTAAGGCAGTCTCCATGACCGGTCCCACCGGAGAAAGTTTTACCGCTATAAATCCCTCAAAAACCTTTCTTACCCCTCTTATCAACTCAAAAACTACCTCTGGAGATTGAGAAAAGGATATACCTCCCTTCTTCACATTGGGACAGGAAATATTCAACTCTATTGCCTCCTCACCTACCTCCCTCAAAATTTCAGCTAAGCGAATAAATTCTTCCTCGCTATTACCATGAAGATTAAAAATTAGGGGTATCTTGAGCTCCCTTAACCTTGGATAATAATCTTCAAGAAAGGTCTTTATTCCCGGATTTTCAAGCCCAATAGAATTTATCAATCCGCAGGGAGTTTCCATAAGCCTTGGAGGAGGATTGCCAGACATAGGTTCAAGAGACAGCCCCTTAGTAACCAGGGCTCCAACTGCATAAGTCAACTCCTGAGGAGTGAGATACTGTAGAAGGGTATCTCCAAGCCCCCAAGTGCCTGAGGCAATAATTATAGGAGTTTTTAACTCAAGATTTCCCACTTTCCAAGTCATTGCTTGAGAGTAAGCTTTCAATCTTTTAGAGTTCTATCTCTTCCGCTAAAAGGGTTGGGCCATCCTTGCAGAGGTGCACATAGCCACCACTTCTCTTAGGTAGCACACACCCCATACAAAAACCCGTTCCACAGGCCATAAAATTCTCTAAAGAAAGATAGAGCTTTATACCACTACCCTTTAAACTTTCTTTAAGTCTTTTTAGCATCGGCAGGGGACCACAGGCAATTATAGTTCTAAAGCACCTCTCTTTTAGATCCTTCTCTAATAAGTCAGTGATATATCCCTTAAATCCCAGAGAGCCATCCTCTGTAGCTAACCTTAGAGGAACCTCAAAACTCTTGAAATAATCCAATCTAACAAGATCAGATCTCTTAGAGGCTCCATAATAAAGAGCAGTCTCTTTCCTTCTCTGAGAGGAGAGTCTCTCGAGGAGAAATCCAAAGCCAGCCACACCAACTCCTCCACCCACAAGGGCTAAAGGAAACTCTATATCCTTTGGATAAGGCTGTCCTAAAGGAGCTAAGACCTCTACATAGGAACCTGCCTTTATAATCCTTAAAGCCCTCGTCCCTTTCCCAACGACCTGATAGAGAATTCTGAGTGTGTTTTTCTGAAGGGAATGCACCGTAAAAGGTCTGGGAAAAAGAGGATCAAATCTTCCATCGCTAAGTCCTATCTTGAGAAATTGCCCAGGATTAAATGCCATGCAAAGATGCTGATCAACTTTTAGAGACAGTAGCCCAATCCTCTCCGTTAGTGGTTCGTTTTCTATAACTAAAGCCTTTTTCATTTATGAAGTAAAGATATCTTCCAAAAAACTTAGGCTCTGAGTCTTTTTAAAGTCTCTTCTTATCTGGTCTAACAATTCTCTAAAGGTTAAACCCAGGTTAAGTTTTTTGCGGTAAAGGGTTCCTACCCAGGTGCGAAGTTCCCTCTCTGAAGGAAGAAGAGGTAGTTCCTCAAAGGTATGAGTAGGTAAAAAGTAAGGGGGAATTTCTTCTATGACTCCCCCATAAAAATCCTTCCAAAGATTTAAAAGCAAAAAAAGATTTCCGTATAAACCTCCCACATCTATATTTTCTACAATCTGTAAGGCAAGGAGTCCCATGAGATAGGCTTCTTTAGGTGGCTCTGCCGGGTTATCAGGAGTGCATTGCCTCTTGGAAACCATAATTCTGCACATAAGAGGTCGCCTTTCATAAATGGCACATAGACCTGATTGGGTTAAAAAGGGACAACTGGTTAACTCAGAAAATTCCTCAAATGGAGGTTCCTCTCCTTGAAAATACAACCATAGCGTTTGATTATGAGTTATTCTTGGAATGGGAAAGGAATAATCTTTCCAAAGAAGAAAATCTCTCTCTTCAAGGACATCGAAAATAAACTTAGCTTCAAGGGAGGTCACAAAGAGTCTATTAGTGCAACAGAAATTGCATCCCCTCTCACAGGCAAAGACAAAATTTTTAAAGCTCTCTTCTAAATGCTCATATAAAGCCTTGAGCAATACTTGTTTTTCCTCAAGGGCAAAATCTAACTTAGTATTGATTTCTCCCTCACCCTATTTGAACTGGTGAAAAAATCTCGTTATATTATAATGCCTTTTCACTCAAAATAAACCCCTTGTATAAATCCATAGGATTTTAGACTGAGGGGAATGCTCGTAAAATTTGTAACTTTATAACAAATCCACTCCAAAGGTAATACATTCCCAAGACCACTATGCACTTGTTAAACTCCTCCAAATCATCCTTCAACATCCACTCCCTATACTCAATAAACTCCTCCTCCAACATTCGGTCAAACCTCTCTACATACCCACTCTCTCCTTCTCAGGCTCCTTTGCCAATTCCCCTAATAACTCACTCCCAAAGTCTCTCTGCGCGCCCCTTATCTCAAAAAGGAGCTATCGCCTTAAACTTACTCCTAATGTTACTCTCACTCCTGCAAACTCAACCCCCTTTCTTTCAAATACTCTATAATCCTTCCAATCGTAGATACTGCTACCAAAACTATACCCCTCTCCCTACAAAATCTATCCACCAAAGGCTTAAGCTTTTCCTTGCCTATGCGAGGATGTTCTCTCCTGTAACTCAGGATAAATTCTATTACCTCCTGTGGCCACCTCTTTGAGCATTTCCTCTTTGGTGTCCTCGGT